>JAPYRM010000009.1 GCA_029941175.1 Halobacteriales archaeon | reverse complement strand
ATCTTAATGCGCAAATAGTTGCTGATAGATTGGCTAACGCCCTTGAACGCGGCTGGTACTTCCGAAAAGCAGGCCATACGACCGTAGACCGAATTATGGCGTCGGGGGCATTAGGCGCAGAAATTGTTTTATCAGGAAAAGTCACCGGATCACGCGGTAGAGTTGAAAAATTCAACCGTGGATATATCAAACATAATGGTGAACCTGCTCAAGAAATAGTTGACCGTGGTCAATCCGTGGCAATACTCAAACTAGGTACTATTGGAGTAAATGTAAAAATCATCCCCCCTGGTGCTAAACTGCCCGATGATTTTTTCATTCTTGACACAATCCCTGGAGAAGAAGAACCAGTTGAGGACGAACCGGGTCTAGAAAATGAGGCAATAGACGACCTGTTGACCCCTTCATCCGAATCAGTAGAACTGCCTCCCGATTCCGACGCCGCTCCTAATATGGAAGAGATAATAGTAGAAGCGCCAGAACCATCCCCTCAAAACGAAGAAATCAATCTTAAACTAACAGATCTTCCAGGCGTTGGTCCCTCAAAAGCCCAAGCACTCGAAGAAGCAGGATTTGGTACTATCGAAGCACTGCAAGCTGCAAGTGAAAGCGATCTATCTTCCGTTCCGGGTATTAGTGAAAATCTTGCATTAAAGATTAAAAACTCTCTCGCAGAACATCTAAACAAAGGTGATAATTAATGGCTTCTCTTCGCCCCTCTGAAATCAGAGATATGACTTCTGAAGAGAGACAATCTGAGCTCGATAAGTTATCTACAGAACTATTGAATGCACGCGCAGTACAATTCGCGGGAGGCTCGTCGGACAATCCGGGATTAGTCCGACAATTACGCCGAACAATAGCTAGGATCAAAACTATCCAAAAACAACAAGAAATCTCCAAGGAGGAATCTCCATGATTCAAATACTCCCTGAAAATTTATCCCGGCACGAGTTGATAGGACTCGAAGCACAAATAGTTGCGGCATCAAATTCTTCTCTTATTGGTATTTCTGGTCACATCGTCGACGAAACGATGAAGACTTTCCAAATTGAGAACCATGGCAAAACTCAAATGGTTCCCAAATCTGGAACCACGTTTGAAGTCAAATTACCAGATGGAACGTATGCAGTAGTCGAGGGAAAACATCTGATTTCTCGACCGTCGCGCAGAACACAAAAAGCAGGAGGATCAATATGGCAATAAAACCAAATGTAATAAAAGCTGATGATGATGGTTCCAAACAACACAACAATTCGTCTAGACCTCTGTCTACTCGAGGCAGTGTATCGGAAGGAATTGTAGCTTCTACATCTATGGACAAAACAGTAATCGTTGAACGTGAATATGTTGTCTTCATACCAAAATACGAGAGATATATGAAACGTCGATCGAGAGTACCTGCTCACGTTCCACAGGATCTTGAACTTGAAGTTGGAGACCAAGTTAAAATAGCCGAAACACGACCAATTTCCAAAACCAAATCGCATATTGTTGTGGAAGTAATCAAACGAGATTCGGACAAAGGAGAAAGCGCATGAAATCAATTACATCTAGCATTAGTCGAGGCATACCCAAAGGAGCAAAACTCATTTGTGCAGACAACACCGGTGCCCGGGAACTAAACTTAATCAGTGTCGCCGGCTATCACGGGACTATAAATAGACTCCCGACAGCTGGAATCGGGGATAAAATCACTGTATCCGTCCGTAAAGGATCTCCTGAAATGCGGCGTCAAATACTCCAAGCTGTTATCATCCGCCAAAAACAACCTTTCAGACGTCCTAATGGACTTCGTGTCAAATTTGAGGACAATGCTGCAGTATTAATTGATGAGATGGGCGAACCTCGTGGAACAGAAATCAAAGGACCGATTGCCAGAGAAGTAGCCGAGCGTTTTGGAGGCATAGCCAGTACGGCAACAACTATAATATAGAATCATGACAACACAACCTCGAAAACAAAGAAAACGACAATACAATGCACCATTGCATTTACGCCACAAGCAGCTAAACGCAGCTTTGTCCACCGAATTACGCGAAAAACACGGTCGAAGAAGCACTCGTGTGAATACTGGTGACACAGTTGAAATCATGCGTGGAGATCTAGCTGGAGAAACGGGAACAATAGCACGAGTGGATCTCAAATCCAAGATAGTCTTCGCCGACGGAATCACCGCTGAAAAAGGCGATGGTGAAGAATATTTACTCCCTCTAGTTGCTTCCAACCTACGTATCACAAAACTAAATCTTTCTGACCCCTTGCGAAAGTCGAAACTGGAGGAAACACCATGACTCGGCATCAAAAACGGCTCTCAGCCCCTGCGTCGTGGCCAATCGAAAGGAAAACCTCCGTTTATACAGTCAAAGCCGGAGCGGGGCCTCATGGGAGCAAAGGAGTTCCTCTACTTGTAATAATTCGAGATGTACTTCAATATGTTACTTCTGCAAAAGAAGCAAATTATGCCCTAAGAAGCCGTTCAATCCTAATCAATGGCAAAGTTATCACTGACCCTCGACGCTCTATTGGTATGTTTGATATACTAGCGTTCCTAGATCGAAACGAATACTATCGCATTTTCCCCGATTCTGGGGGGCGTCTAAATCTTACTCCTATTAGCTCTGAAGCAGCCACCTCTAAACTCGGTAAAATAACTGGAAAAGTGCAACTCTCTCCTACATCAATACAACTATCTTTGCATAATGGTACTACTCTTATTGTACCAAACCCCACCGAGTATTATATTGGGGATTCTCTCATCACTGAGAATGAAACCGGGAATATAGTTGCCCATTTTTCATACAAAGAAGGGGCATTAGTCACTGTAATCGGTGGATCCCACTCCGGAGAAATAGGTGTTTTGGAAACTATCAGTGTTCGATCTGGAAGCGCTTCAAACGTAGTTCAAATAAAAACGAACTCTAGCGCCTTTGACACTATAGAAAAATACGTAGTTGTCATCGATGAAAAATTCGTGGAAGGTGGAAATTAATATGTCTGTACAAAGCACCAATAATATGCGCCATCCCCGAATTGAGAAAGTAGTTGTACATATGGGTGTGGGTGAGGCTGGGAAGAAACTCCAAAATGCAGAGGAAATACTCCGTGAAATCACTGGGCAAGCCGGGGTCCAAACTATATCTAAATCTACTATAGCAGAATTTGGCATTCGAAAAGGCGATCCTATCGGGGCAAAAGTCACTCTTCGAAGCGAATCAGCAGTTGAGTTTCTCAAACTAGCATTACCTCATGCAAAGATCTCTCCAAGTTCTTTTGATAATGAAGGAAATTTGAGTTTTGGACTTTCAGAACACATAGTCTTCCCCGGTCAAGATTATAATCCATCTATCGGACTATATGGACTTGATGTAACTGTGGTGCTCAATCGCGCTGGGTCGCGAATAAAACGCCGAAGACGTAGCTCTAAATCTATCCCGATATCTCACCGCCTAACCACCGAAGAGTCGGTAAACTACATTGAATCAACTTTTAATGTGGAGGTCAATTCTGATGAATAAAGAACAAATAGAAGAAACAGAACAAACTCAGGAAGCTACAATAGCAACTGGTCAAAATCACTCTTGCAGACGTTGCGGCCGTAATCAAGGTCTCGTTAGTAAGTATAATATTTGGCTTTGTCGTCAATGTTTCCGCGAATTAGCAAGAACTGTGGGGTTTAAAAAATACTCATGACTGGAAATGATCCTTTATCTGATGCCCTCTCTGGACTAAACAACGCCGAAAATGCTGGACATCTACAATACACAGCAAAGCCCGCATCTAATCTTATTGGCAATGTTTTCGGAGTATTCCATGACTATGGATACATCGGCCAATTTGAACATATCCAAGATGGAAAATCTGGATATTTTGATGTTGAATTAAAAGGGGCCATCAACAAATGTGCTCCAATCAAACCACGTTATTCCGTTGCCCTCTCTAACTTTGAGAAGTGGGAGAAAAGATATCTCCCTGCACAAAATTATGGTGCACTAGTTTTAACGACTAGTCAGGGTGTAATGAGTCATTACGAGGCCAGAAAAGCTGGAATTGGAGGCCAGCTCTTAGCATATATTTATTGAATAATCATGGAAAAAATAGAACTCACAATTCCCGAAAATATCACGATACAACTCGATCGAATAGACCTATCGGTCGAGGGACCAAACGGAAAGGTCTCAAAACGTTTCCGATATCCTGGTCTCCGTCTACATTCCACTGAGGATGCTATAATCATAGAATGTTCTTCTGAAACTAGGAAAACAAGCGCTATGATGGGGACCTTTAAAAGTCACATTTTGAATATGTTCCATGGGGTGACCATTGGCTGGACGTACGAACTTGATATTCTCTATGCTCATTTCCCAATGCAAGTTAGGGCGGAACAAAATTCTGTAATAATCGAAAACTTCCTCGGTGAGCGTCACCCTCGGAAAACCAAAATCCACGGTGAAACAACCGTTTCTATTGATGGAGAAAAAGTTCTTGTAACCGGTCCCGACATCGAAGCAGTTGGACAAACTGCCGGATCCATCGAACAATTAACTATCATCAAAAATAAAGACCCTCGGGTATTCCAAGATGGTATCTATATCACTAAAAAACCCGTTAGAGGTGCAGCATAAATGTCTGATAATCTTAAACTAACAGATCTTCCAGGCGTTGGTCCCTCAAAAGCCCAAGCACTCGAAGAAGCAGGATTTGGTACTATCGAAGCACTGCAAGCTGCAAGTGAAAGCGATCTATCTTCCGTTCCGGGTATTAGTGAAAATCTTGCATTAAAGATTAAAGAAGCAGTCCCGAACTTGGTACAAGAATCTGCCTCTGCCGATGCACCTTCCGAACCCATTCCTGCAGGCCAAACCGATGATCTTCTCAATATAAGCGGAATTACTCCTGCCCGTGCAGATTCTCTCCGAGAAGCTGGTTTTGAGACTGCAGACGATCTCAAAAACGCGAGCCAAGACCAACTTTCTTCAGTTAAAGGAATAAGCACCGCTTTAGCAGCTAGAATAAAAGCTAGTTTGGGTGGTATAGACCTTGAAGAAAAAGCAGTTTCTTCTGTGACATCTTCTACTGAAGATACCCCTGACGACCCAACCCCCACTGAACTTCGACCACGTGGCCATGCTCAAAAACTCCCCGAACTCGATCCAGAAGAAAGACGACTCTTATCTCAAAAACAACGTGAAGGAAAACCAACCTTCAATCGTCAAGACGGTCACATGAAAAAAAGGCTTACCAAGAATAAACATAAATCAGTCTGGAGAAGACCTCGTGGAACTCATTCCAAACAACGACGAAGAAGAGGGGGGCACGGAGAGGTAGTCCGATCCGGCTATAGAACTCCAGTTTCTGTCCGCGGCCGCCATGCTAGTGGATTTAAAGAAGTACGCGTTCATCGGCCAGAAGATCTCTCTGATATTGACCCCACCATCGAAGCTATCCGCATCGCGGCATCTGTTGGAAATCGAAAACGAGAGCGGATTGAAGATATGGCGGAAGAGAATGGAATCCGTGTCCTTAACCCCTCTTACGAAGAGGTGAGTCTACAATGACAGACCTCAGTACGCAGCGAAGATTGGCATCCGAAGTTCTCAAAGTTGGAAAAAGCAGAGTGTGGCTTGACCCAGAATTTGAAGATCAACTCTCAGAAGCCATAACGCGAGAGGACATACGCAATCTAATTGATCAAAAGGCGATCAAAGAGACACCCGCAAAGGGCAATTCCCGTGGACGCGCAAGAGAACAAAACCGAAAAAGAGCGTATGGCCATAGATCTGGCTATGGATCACGAAAAGGCAGGGCAGGGGCTAGACAAAATCGAAAGAAAAAATGGATGTCCAACATTCGATCTCAACGAAAACTCCTCCGCGAACTAAGGGAAAACGGAACCATCGATCCAACACAATATAGGCTAGTTTACCGAAAAGCAACTGGTGGGGAATTTAGAAGTTCTCAGCATTTAGCGGCTTATGTGGAAAATAATTATGGAGATAACTAATGGCTAACGGTCCTCGATACAACGTACCAATGCGCCGAAGAAGAGAAGGCATGACAAACTATCGTCAAAGACTAGCTTTATTGAAATCTGGCACTTCTCGGTTAGTCATACGAATCAGTAATAAATACGTCTCAGCACAGTTAATCAACCTCGGACCTATTGGAGATGAAACAATAGTTTCCATAAGTTCAAAAGATCTTTTGAGTTATGGTTGGAAAGCACCAATAAATAATCTCCCTGCTTCTTACTTATCCGGTTTTCTCTTGGGTAAAAAAGCACTTGCCATTGGAATAAAAGAAGCCGTACTCGACATAGGTCTGCATTCTGGGACCAAGGGTTCAAAAGCATTCGCAGCACACAAAGGTGCAATTGACGCAGGATTAAAAATTCCCCACAGTGAAGTAGCATTTGGGTCCTGGGAACGAATCAGAGGAGAGCATATAGCAGAATTTGCAGAAGAAACTAACAATAAACTTTCTAACGATTTTGATCTAACAACGTTACCGACCCATTTCGATGAAATTCTTAAAAATCTTAAGGAGGCATCCCTATGACTGATCAAATCGAAAATACTTGGGAACCTGTCACACGACTTGGGCACATGGTATTAAACGATGAAATAACTTCAATGGAGGGTGCACTCAAATCCGGACTCCCTTTGAAAGAACCTGAAATAGTAGACCATCTATTGCCTGGAATTGAAGATCGTGTTCTCGATATCAACATGGTCCAGCGAATGACCGATTCTGGTAGGCGTGTTAAATTCAGATGTTGTGTTGCTATCGGTGATAAATCCGAATTCGTAGGCTATGCAGAATGTCGAGAAAATCAAGTTGGAGCCGGAATTCAGAAAGCAGTTGCGGCCGCAAAACTCAATATCATTCAAGTGCCCCACGGTTCTGGATCTTGGGAAAGTAGATCTGCAGATCCCCATTCTCTCGCTATGAAAACCAAAGGGAAATCTGGCAGTGTTATTGTTGAGTTATTCCCTGCCCCTGCTGGACTTGGTTTGGCTGCAGCACCCACTGTTAAAACTATCTTGGAACTCGCCGGTATTCAAGACGCGTGGACTAAATCCTATGGCAAAACCCGAACAACAATGAACTTGGCCAAAGCCACTTTCAATGCATTGGACAATGCATCTCAATTTCGCAGTACTAATAATCACCGGGCCACATCTTCCACACAGGAGGAAAATCAATGAAAGCTATTGTACAATTGCGTGGTGAAGTCAACATAACTTCTAGAATTCGAGATACTCTCAAAATGTTGAACTTGCATCACGTTAACCATTGTACATTGATTCCCGAAACGGATTCCTATCGAGGGATGATCATCAAAGTACATGATTACGTGGCTTACGGGAACCCAAGTCTTTCTGTCTTAGAAAAAATAATTTCTCGTCGCGCAGAACCACTCGAAGGAGATGCAACCATAGACGATGAATGGATCTCTAAAAATACAGAATACGATTCAGTAACTCATCTAGCCCAGGCCCTCATTTCGGAAGAAACCACGTTGCGCTCGCAGGGGCTTTCTCCCGTACTACGACTGCACCCGCCCCGAGGAGGTCATCGGGGAATAAAACACCCCACCAAAGAAGGTGGACAACTTGGAAAACATACTACTGAGGAGATCGACAAACTCCTTAACTCGATGCGATAACTCATGACTACTACCAAAAAAAGAAGACAAAGAGGCTCCCGAACTCACGGATGTGGAACTCATAAAAACCGCCGCGGTGCCGGCAACCGTGGAGGCCGCGGAAATGCAGGACGAAATAAGCACCAATTCCATTTACATGAACCCCTAGGAAAACATGGTTTCACCCGTCCAACTAGCACTAAAAAAGGACGTGCAGTATTCCCTCTCAACCTCCAGGAAATGGAAGAACAAATAATCTCTCTTGTAGATGCTGGAATAGCAGAAAAAACCAAAGAAGGTTTCCGATTAAACGCTCGAAATATTTTTAAAAATATTTGCGAATCCGATTCAGTAAAAATTCTTTCCTCAGGTCAACTCAACCACGCATTCGAAATAACTGCTGATGCATTTTCTCAAAAAGCCGTCACCCAAATAGAATCCGCTGGAGGAACTGCAATTTATACTAATAATTCACACATTGAAGAGGAATAACTTATGTCTTGGAAAGAATCTATAGCACCATTCCTTTCCCGTATTCCTGCAGTTCGACGCCCAATAAAACATGTCCCATTCCGGAAAAAAATGATTTGGACTTTAATGGTTCTAGTCGTTTATTTCTACTTGACCAATGTCACCCTTTACGGTTTGGGTGGGAATGCTCAAGATATATTTGGCCAATTCAGATCTATTCTTGCCGGTGAGCAAGGCTCTATACTTCAACTTGGAATTGGACCCATCGTCACTGCAAGTATAGTTTTGCAGTTGTTAGCTGGTGCAGATCTTTTAGGTCTAGATACTTCGAATCCTGCCGACCAAGTCATATATCAAGGACTCCAGAAATTTTTGGTCGTTTTGATGGTTATTCTAACTGGATTCCCTATGATATTTGCTGGTGGATTCTTACCCGCAGATCCCTTAGTAAGCACCCAATTAGGTGTCAGTCTCAATGCAGTTCGATGGATAATATTTGCCCAGGTTTTTGCAGGGGGAATTTTCATACTATATATGGACGAAGTTGTTTCAAAGTGGGGTATAGGATCTGGAGTGGGACTTTTTATTGTGGCAAGCGTCAGCCAACATCTAGTCGGAGGAATATTCACTCTTGGATCTGATACTCAACCCAGTGGGCTCATTCCCACTTGGATTGGTATGGCACTAGGGAACATCCAAGTCTCTCCTTTTTTCTCTGGTGGCTTTCAAGAATTGCTATTCGGTCGGGGTCAAATTCTAGCTCTTTTCACCACACTTCTCATTTTCGGAATCGTTGTTTACTGCGAGTCTGTTCGAGTCGAAATACCTTTGAGCCATTCTAGAGTTAGAGGGGCAAAAGGCCGTTTCCCTGTAAAATTGATTTACGCAAGTGTCTTGCCCATGATTCTTGTCCGGGCTTTACAAGCTAATCTTCAATTTTTAGGTAGAATTCTAGATTCTCAAATGAGAAATATGCCTTCTTGGCTTGGCGTTTATTCTTCAAATGGACCTGTTGGTGGATTTTTTTACTATTTGAATCCCATCATGTCGCCTGGAGATTGGATGTGGTGGTTAGGACAAACTGCAGCAGAACCCTGGCAAATTCTTTTACGTGTGTCAACAGATCTTTTCATCATGGTGATTGGAGGGGCCATTTTCGCTATTTTCTGGGTAGAAACCACTAATATGGGCCCCGCAGCTACTGCTCAACAAATCCAACGTTCTGGAATGCAGATTCCTGGGTTCCGAAGAAATCCTGCGGTGCTGGAAAAAGTCATGCAAAGATATATTCCACTTGTCACTGTGGTTGGGGGCGCACTTGTAGGCTTCTTAGCTGTGGGTGCTAATATGCTAGGGACCATTGGGGCTGTTGGTGGAACTGGACTACTCCTCACCGTTTCTATTGTGTATAAATTATATGAAGAAATAGCAGAAGAACAACTTATGGAAATGCACCCCATGATGCGTCAAATGTTCGGCTAGCCTTGCCGTTTTCATCCAATCTACTTCCTATCTCCTCTCGAAACGGTAATGCCATCTAGTTTTGTATATGTGGTGTGCATAGGATATCTCTATCTAACACCGAGTTTGAAGGAAAAAACAATGCCTACTTGTTAGATGATGGAAATGAAACAATTCTCATAGACACTGGCCTATTTTCACCGAAAATACATCTAGAGTTCCAACAAGAACTATCTAACTATGGATGTTCCATTTCCGATATTGATATCATTCTACTCACCCATTGGCACGCCGACCACGTTGGCTTGGCCGGAACAATTCAAGAAGAAAGCGGCGCGAAAGTCTACTGCCATGCGAAAGATTCCCCTCTGGTTCAAAAAGATCCCTCTGCTCTCCATGAGCTACTTAATCTGGCTGAGAAAAGATTTGAAGAGTGGTGTATACCTCCCTCTAAACTCGACCCTCTCATTGATGTACTCAAACTTGGCCATAAACTAGGGGGCCCTCCGCCCCATACAACTAATTTCGATGATGGAGATCAAATAGAATCTGAGAATTATACTTTCTCAGTATTCCATCTACCCGGTCATACTTTGGGTCTTTCTTGCTTCATACCAACAGAAACTAATCTAGCATTTGTCGGAGACGCCGTTCTCCCCGTTTATACTCCAAATATTGGGGGTGCAGATCTTCGAGTCACTTCCCCCCTCTCTCAATACCGTGATGGCCTCTTACGTCTTAGAAATCAAAATTTAGATGTATTCTATCCTGGACATCGGCATGAAATATTGACACCAACTACCCGCATTAATGAGATTCTTCAGCATCATCGGGACCGACTCGAGCAAATTATTTCCCTGTTAACGAATCCCACTGATATTTGGGACCTTAGCACTCGTATATTTGGTCCGCTTGATGGAATTCACACGTTATACGGGTCTGGTGAAATATTTGCCCACCTTGAATATTTAGAATCTATGAAAATAGTAGATTCTTCTGATGGGTTGTACTCTCTAACTTCCCCCAACCCCGATGTCTATTCTATTTTTTAGCTAGTACTCTCTCACTTCGATTAAATATCCATCTGGATCTTGTACTAGAAACATAGATTCTCCCCATGGGACTTCTCTAGGTTCTGTTATTAGTTTTCCATCCGAATTTTTAATGGCGTCTTTTATTCTTTTATGTATCTGACCAATTTCACCTTCGATTGCAACAATATAAATTGAACCATCTCCTCTATTTCCCTCTCTTGGAGGTTCTAAATTAAATGCCTTCAAATCTATAGGGTCAAAATCAATCTGGAGTTTCAATTCACAACCTCCCGTTTCATAAGCGCAAGTCCCATCCCCTCTCTTTTTCGGTGATAATCCCATTACCCTCTCATAAAAATCTCTTGAATTTGCTAGATTGCTCACCATCAAAAACACTTGAATCAGTTTTGACATGGTTAACTAATTTCTCTTTTTTTTCTGGAAAAGAAAATCTCTTCACCTTCTTCAAATTGAATGTTTCCTTTGATCCTACTCGAAGATCGTAATCCTTCCCTCTCGTATTCTTTCACTCTAACCACTTCTATATCTATAAATCCAGCTTCTCTAAGTTGATCTTCTAATAAATTTATATCAAATCCCTGATCATATCCCAAAGTTATAATGTCTGGTTCTATCTCCTTTACACTATCAAAAAGGCTCCCCTCTGATCCTAAAATTGCAGAATTCACCACTTCCATCGCTTCTACAATTTCCCTTCTCTCATTTTCTCCCATGAATATATTCTTTCTATCTCTTATACGTGAGTCTCTAGCAATAACCACGTGCAATTCTTCCCCCAGTTTAGCACTTTCTGACAAATAATAAATATGTCCTGGATGTAGTATGTCAAACACACCTTGGGCCATCACTCTCTTCATACCTACCTATAAGAAGTGCACAAGCATTAGCATAGCCCTTCGTACACCTCTCAAGTAATTTCTGCTCCCTTATTCCTTGGAGCTGCCTTAATTATTGTTCCTTCAATTTCAAGTTCATCTAACAACTCCTGAATACTATTTTCTACATCCTTTCCATATTCTTTACTTGTCACACTGTATAGTGAAGGCCCCCAAGACGATTGTCCCACTCCAAAAACATTACTATTCTCTTGTAATTTCTCCACCATGTCTCCAATTGGAGGTCTGTATATCCCGCCTTGGTATTTTTCATACCAGATTCCATTAAGACGACTTATTTCTCCAACCGCAAATCCAAACTCGACGCAGTTTTCATTGCGAATAGCAGGGATCAATTTCTCATCTATTACCTGGTCTATTTCTTTCGTGACATCCGATCTGGCATCTTTCATAACAAAATTTATTAATTTTTTCTCTTCATTTCCACTATATCCCTCTCCAATTTCTAATTTCACAACCACAAAAACCCATTCTCCTGGGATTTTGAGATTAATCTTTTTATTTGGTACTTTCCACCTCTTTCTCCTTCCGCCCTTTCCTGTCAATGAAATCGTTTCCTGTCCTTCATCAATATTAAATCCACCTTGCTCAAAAGATGCCACTCCAACTCCACTTCTCTCCCCGCGACCTAGCTTTGGAGCACACTCACGACTTTTAGGCTCTATCTCATATGCCTCTGCAATCGCTGTATATGTCGCAAGCGCCAATTGAGTCCCGCTCCCCAATCCCTTGTGTGCGGGTATTTTTTCTTTTATTTCAACTTTTGCTCCTTCTACTCCCAATATTTCCACGGCCCTTTGAACATATTTCTTAGCGTTTTCCTCTTCACATATAATTCCATTTTTGCGTTCTGCAGTCAGGACCAGTTTTGGATTTTCGAGACACACTCCTATCCCCCCATATACCTGTGATTCTTCTAAACACAAGTTACGAAACCCGAAATGAAGTCGACTACCCGTAACCACTTGGACGGCCATATCTTATCCTTATAACTATCAGATAAAGACGTTTCTGCACGATCACGCATCTTTTAAGACTCCTCGAAACAACTTTCCACCATGATTCGGTCCGGTAAAACCATTGACACTAAAGATGACTCTCTTCCAAGTTCAGATATAACTAAAGGCCCCGAGCGAGCCCCACACCGTTCAATGTTCCGCGCAATGGGATACGACGATTCCGATCTTTCTTCTCCTATGATTGGCGTTGCAAACCCCGCCGCTGATATTACTCCTTGCAATGTACACTTAGATGAAATCGCTAGCGCGGTAATCGAAGGAATAAAAGAATCACGATGTATGCCAATTGAATTTGGAACTATAACTGTTTCAGATGGTATTTCTATGGGTACCGAAGGCATGAAAGCATCTCTCATCTCTCGCGAAGTCATCGCAGATTCCGTAGAGCTAGTTGCTTTCGGCGAGCGACTAGATGCTCTTGTTACAATAGCTGGCTGCGATAAGAATCTCCCTGGAATGATGATGGCTTCCATTAGGACCGATTTACCTTCGGTATTTGTATATGGTGGAACTATACTTCCTGGAAAATATCATGGTGCAGAAGTCACAATCCAAGACGTCTTTGAAGGCGTTGGGGCTTATGCAGAAGGTGATATCTCTCGAGAGCAGCTAGATGCTTTAGAGCATGCGGCATGTCCCGGGGCTGGATCTTGTGCCGGAATGTATACTGCTAATACTATGGCTTCTATGAGCGAGGCGTTAGGCCTAGCCCCTCTAGGATCTTCTACCGCCCCTGCAGTCACCGCCGAGAGAAGAGTAATCGCTAGACAAGCCGGAAAATTAGCTGCTTCTTGTGTTAAAAACCAATTACGACCTTCTCATATTCTTTCAAAAATATCATTTGAAAATGCCATCTCTCTACTAGTTGCAATTGGAGGTTCTACAAACGCAGTACTGCATTTACTAGCTTTATCTGCAGAAGCAAAAATTCCACTAAATCTTTCTGAATTTGATGACATAAGTAGAAATACACCCCATATATGTAACCTTCGACCCGGGGGCACGTTTGTCATGGCAGATCTCCACCAACAAGGAGGGATTCCTGTTGTCATACGTAGATTGATTGAGGGTGGTCTTTTTGATGGAAATGCAAAAACTGTAACTGGAAATACGATCTCAGAAGAACTTATCTTGCTATCGTTACCCTCTGATGAAGAAATAAATAGCCAAGTAATCCGGCCTCTATCTGATCCTTTGCATAAACAGGGATCTCTTGCCATTCTCAAAGGCAATCTGGCCCCCGATGGCGCGGTATTAAAGATCACAGGAGACGAGGATTTACAATTCAAAGGACCTGCACGAATTTTCGAATGCGAAGAAGATGCAATGAAGTGGGTCCAAGAAGGAAACATCTCCTCAGGAGATGTTCTTGTAATCAGAAATGAAGGACCCCAAGGAGGTCCTGGCATGCGTGAAATGCTTGGTGTTACCGCAGCGGTTGTAGGCCAAGGACACGAAAGCGACGTAGCATTGATCACTGATGGGAGATTTTCTGGAGCAACTCGGGGCCCGATGGTTGGCCATGTTGCGCCCGAAGCATTTTCTGGTGGTCCTATCGCCTCTATACGTGATGGTGATATTGTAATTCTAGATATACCAAACCGAATTTTATCAGTTGATCTTTCTGAAGAAGAGTTACAACAACGAATGAAGATTTGGTCCAAACCACCTCCCAACTACTCTTCTGGTGTCATAGCCAAGTACGGCCAAAGTTTCGGATCTGCTGCCCATGGGGCAACTACAAATCCTGCTCTAAATCCCCCTAACTCCTAACTCTTTCATTCCGTAGAATATTTTTCTGTTATCAATGGAATAATTGCACCTATTATGAGGACAAACCCTACGATCATTAGCACTACTATTATGTTTCTTTCAACTTCTATAATATTTCCTAATATGAGTAATGATATTCCAAATGCAAACATTTTCTGCAAACGTTTTGTTTCCATACTATCTGACTCAATTAGCAGTTAGAAAACTCTTTTCACATAACTCTTAATGCCTCTTGAAATTAATCAAATTACACTAACTCCCATGTCCATCTATATTGGATTACTTTATTGGTGACTACAACCTATATCTCGCATGTACAGACGAGGTTTCATATCACTCTTGGTGGCTATATCTGTTTCTGGGTGTTCTCAAATATCAAATCTCCGAGGTCAGAAAGAACAAGCCCCCGCAGCTAAACAAACCCCACCAAAACCACAATCTACTAGCACCGAGAAAGAAGGTATTCTGAGTCGTATTAACATCTTTAAAAAAGATCCAGAACCAGGACCTCTCGTTGATACCGACGGAGATGGAATGATAGATTCCAAAGATTACGCACCATGGG
>JAPYRM010000008.1 GCA_029941175.1 Halobacteriales archaeon | reverse complement strand
TTTCAGTACCTTTATTGATTATGTCCGCCCTGCCATCAATCAATAATTCTGGATGAAGTCTAGCCCCTGGGGTACCTTGAACACAATGGACAGGCCACAATCCTCCATTTATTTCAAAACTACAATGGTCTAAAGGATGCCAGTCTTTTGTAGCATAAACTGGGGTGTCTTCTGTATAAAATTTATTTATTATTTCATTAAGTCCTGTGATTACTTCCTCTCCATTCTTGACCTCCAATGGACCACCTTTGCAAAAATCATTCTGTATATCTACTATTATTAATGCTGTATCTTTCATAATTAGTAAGACATCTCTATAGTGAACCGTATCTGAAATAACTTCTTATGTAACACCCCGAATTTTCTATTCTGTAGGCTTGTGGGGACGACGTCTAGAGCTGTGCCCTCCACCACATCAATTCAGTATATACTATCTATTTAGATCATGAACTAAGTTCCACCAGTGACCGACCGATCGTTCGTCTTAAACATATATATATATTACACAAGAGAACCTAACCAGATTGGCCATAGCCCTACAGACTTCACGTAATGTCTGCATCGAAATAGGGGACAGAACCTATGGTCATTTTTCATAATTATAATCCCCCGGAAAGAAAATAGAAGTGATTGGGTATGGTATCTTATCAGTTCAGAAGGTCTATATAATTATATCATGAGTCACCGAATGAATAAATTTCCTATTCTCTATTCTGGAACTTCAACCAAATAGAGGTTTGAATCTTTGACAGCTTTGAGACAAAAACGACTGCAAAGAATAGAACCACATTCAACACAATCAATATGGCAATGAGGGAGTGGTGCGAGGCCACAGTCAAACCCCGTCCCAATCATATATGACTCGATAGTTTTATCAGCTTTCTTCCGTCATAGAATTGATATGGTAGAAGCGCGACGAGTCATTCTTCATATCGCAACAAGCGCTGATGGTTTCATAGCAACACTAGATGATGGTCTTGAATGGCTACCTGGGCATTCAGAGTTGGAAGACTATGGGATGGAGAAGTTTATGCAAACTATAGATTGTGTCCTTATTGGAAGAAGAACTTGGGACGTCATCAGCCAATTTGAAGAAGAGGAATTCACAGAAATTGAACGACATATAATTTCTCGAAGAACCCACAATGCCATTGATTTCATCCGCGATTTGAAGAGTAAATCTGGCAAGAATATTTGGCTTCTTGGAGGGGGGATTCTCAATGGTGAGTGTCTTCAAGCAGAATTAATTGATGAAATTGTGGTTACGCGAATTCCAATTGAACTAGAGCATGGAATTCCTGTTTATGGGAAATATGGGATTCGCTTACCGGATTCATGGAAAAAAGAATCTGAAGCAAAATTTGCAGGTGGCATCACACAAATCATATGGAAACCCGTAGCAAGTGCAGATTAGAAGCCTGAGGAGAGGATGAAGTTCACAGCACTGCTCCTAATGTTAATTTGTATATAACATAACTCACCACAACCATAGTATACTATATTATTATCTCAGAGAGCCCATCTAATACCAATCATGGTAGAAAAAACTTACACCTACCCAAATGGTGACCAATATGTGGGTGAATTAAAAGATGATATGCCCCATGGTCAAGGGACTTTGAACTTCGCAGATGGTGACCAATATGTGGGTGAATTCAAAAATGGCCTCATGAATGGTAAAGGAACTATGACCCCCTCAAATGGTGTCCAATATGTGGGTGAATTCAAAAATGGCCTCACGCATGGTCAAGGGACTTTGATCTACGCAAATGGTCATCAATTGGAAGGCATTTGGGAAAAAGGTGTACTTCTATAACTTGCCTTTATTTTCGAATTAATTAATTAATATACTATATAATTATATCATGGAAGACCTACATCCAGATATACGGAGTAGGGTATGAATAATAAAATAAATAAATCTCACCTTCTTGTCATCGTAGCAGCACTTTGTCTCATCATTTCTGGGTGTTCAGAGACCCCGTCGTGTTCGTACTCTCTCAATATAAACTCAATTTCTTAAACTAGTCGCCCGAGATTATTATATCTTCCACCGATTCCAATGCCCGATCAAGTTTATCCACTTCGGGACCTCCTCCCTGCGCAAACTCTGCTGAACCTCCTCCTCTTCCTCCTATTAATTCTGCCAACTCTTTCATCACTTTATCTGCATTTAATTTTACACCCTTTGGAACTGCCACAACTATCTTGGCTCCCTGGTCTCCACTACCTAGAATTGCAACTTTTCCTTCCTCTACTATTGCATTTGCAATTTCTCTAAGCTGCCCCATGTCTGTATCAACTCTCTGAATCACTACTACCAAACCACCTACCTCAATTTCCTTCGCCCCTTCTCCTCCGCGATTTTTAGCAACCTCTCGTCTCAAATTATCTATATGTTTTCCTCTCTCTTTCCACTCTTCAAAAAATCTCTGCGTGGTTTTGGGTACTTCCGCAGGAGAGATATTCAACACATTTGCACTTTCTACTAATATGTCTTCTGTCCTTTGTACCTCTCTCAAAGCAGCATCTCCTGCTGCAAAAATTATTCTCTCAACACCATCCTGGATTCTTTCTGTATTTACAATCTTAATAATCCCTATATCTCCTGTTCTATTCACGTGAGTACCTGCACAAGCTTGCACATCCCCCGCAACATGGATCAACCTGATGTCCATTCCTTTTGGTATCCCCCCTTGGTATAAATCAAACCCATACCGTTTTTCCGCTTCATGCCTGTCTAGCCATTCCTGTTCTATTTCTGTATTCTCAACAATAATTTCATTCGCAATAGCTTCGATACTCCTGATATCTTCTCTACTTATTTTCCTATAATGTTGAATATCTACCCTAGAATTATCTACTCCTTTCTGAGCTCCTGCTTGGCGTATATGTTCGCCTAGTAGCTGTCTAGCCGAGTGAACCAGAATATGTGTTGCAGTGTGATGTCGCATTAACCTCCGTCTTCTACTACTGTCAATTTCTCCCTTAACAGTGCTCCCAACTTTTATATTCTCATCGACACTGTGAAAAATAATTCCACCTTCTGTCTGCACATCTGTTACTTTCGCCTTTACATCCCCACTTGATATAATTCCAATATCCGAAGGTTGACCGCCCCCCTCTGGATAAAATAAAGTCCGATCTAAAATTAATTCAAATGACCCATCCTTATTGTCTATGACTTCTATCACTTTTGCATCAAATTTAGTTTGGGCTGGTTCTTCGTAATACAATCTTTTAGTTTTGGAAATGCTTTCTTTCACCTTTGATAGATTCTCTATTTTTGTTTGTTTTTTACTTTGTCTTTTCTCATGGCTTGCAGCAACAAGGGAATAAAAATCATCAGGAATATCTACCAATACCCCCGACCCTTCTGCTATTTCTTTCACCATTGCGGGCTGAATTCCATGAGAATCATAAAGCTCAATTAATTTCTCAGTTGGTATCGGCCCTCTTGACTTAGAATAGTCTTTGCTCATTTGATCCACTTTCCTAGATCCTCTCTCAAGAGTTTCTCCATATCTTTCAATTTCTGCACACACAATATCTCTAATAATCTCTCGGTTATTGTATCCAATTTTCTCTGCTTGTATATCTACCAATTCTTCCAATCTTATTTTCACCCCGGCTGAATTACATAATCTTTCTGCCCTTCTGATGACCATCCTCGCAAGATATCCCGTTCCAACATTTGACGGAACTATCCCATCACCTAACATAAACGCCAATGCTCTGCAATGATCTGAAATGGCATATATGGCTTCCATAGGTGCCATTACCTGTTCTAATTTCTCTCTCGTAACAGACAAATCTTCCGCAATTTTCTCTCTCGCAATCTCAAACGTTTCCGATTTATCTATGTCCAACTCTCCAGCCAATCTAGCAGCTCTGTGCAATAATTCTTTGTCCTCTTCAGTATGTTCTATCCCTACATCGCCAACGAGCAATTCTATCATCTCTGGATATATGGCCTCATAAATTGTAGGTGTACCCTGGGAAACCCACGTCAATCTCTCCAAACCATAACCCGTGTCTACGATATATGTTTGCATGGGTGAATATCGTTGCCCATCTTTTAACTCATACTCTCCCTCTGGATCAATTTCGAGCGACATAAACACTAATGTAGCCAATTCTAGACCTCTATATACTACCTCAAATGCCGGTCCCGCATTTCCGCCACCCACCCATGGATCTTCTATGTATACCACTTCCTCCAGATTTGCACCCATTTCTTTTAAAAATTCATCACAATATCTAACTGTTTCATCTTTCCAATAAATTTTTCCGCTATATGCTAATTCATCTGGGCCATCATCTAGTGCATTAAATGCGTGGTGGGCTAACATCTCAAATGCTATGGTATGCCGGCCAGTTCGACCAACATTGTCTATATCTTGCATCCTTATGCATGGCTGACTTATTGCCAATGGATTTGCTGGAGGTGGGGCTTCCCCTGAGGTAACAAGAGGCTGGAAATCATATATCGAAGCCTGAGTCAGTAATACATCATCCCTCCACCTGTTGGCCGCAACCGGATACGGTCCGACTCTCGTATGGTTGTTATCTTCAAAAAACGAGAGAAACTTTTCCCTCATTTCATCTACTGTATATTTCTTATCGAATCCTGGGTTTCCAATAAAATCATACTCTTCGCATGGAGATTCTCCACATTTATGCCTAGACTCATTTCTTGTCCAAAAGAATACCCCGCACTCTTCACATTCTCTTCGAAAAAATCCCTCTTTTTTAAAATAATCAAGGAAATATTCCTCCTCCAAATCACTCATTGTGGCCGTATCGAGCCTATTTGCACAAAAGGATTTCGGGCTTGACTAATCTCTTCCCTACTGACTATTCATCGATATAGCAGCGAGCAGTGCCTCTAATTGTATTCTTTCATTTGCCCCCTCCGAAATTCTATAATCTGCTTCTCCAATTCGATCTATCATCACCACTGCAATCTTATTATCTACTTGGAATTCCCACACCGACCGATATAATTGGTCTATTATGTCCCCTCCTGAAATTCCCCCCTTTATTAGTAAGATTTCCAATATTTCTCTAGCCCCTATGAAATCTCCATCTATCGCCTTTCCCACCATCGAATTTATGTCCTCTGGTCTTGCAGATGCAGCAGTTTTATACACATTCTCTTCTTCAACTTCTTTACCCGTTATTGAAGCAGCTTGAAGTGAATTTATCGCCTTTCTCATGTCTCCTTGGGATACGTATATGATTGCATTCAACCCATCCTCTGTAATCTTTATTCCCTCTTCATCTGCAATTTCCCTCACCCTTCCCGATATGGCCTCATCAGATAACGGTGGAAATCGAAACACTGCACATCTAGATTGAATCGGATCAATGATCCTATTGGAATAATTACATGACAATATAAACCTAGTATTATGTGAAAATTGTTCCATTGTTCTTCTCAGAGCACTTTGAGCATCTTTAGTCAGCGAATCTGCTTCATCAAGGAATATGATTTTATAATCATAATTCCCAAAAGAAGACCGAGCAAAATTCTTTATTCTATTCCTAACAACGTCGATTCCCCTCTCGTCAGATGCATTAAGTTCAAGGAAATTTTCCTTCCATTTTTCTCCATATATTTCTTGAGCAATCGCAATAGAGCTCGTCGTTTTCCCCACTCCTGCAGGCCCCGAAAAGAGCAAGTGAGGCAGGTCTTTCTTTTCAACATAACCCTTTAACCTTGATGTTATTGCTTCTTGGCCAACAATTTCTGATAGTGACCTTGGCCTATATTTTTCAATCCATATTCCTCCCTTCCCAGGTGAGGTAGCACCATCCATGTTATTCCGACGCCTTTCCCAATCTTAAACCCCGTGGAAAGTCGACACTGTAAAATCACTTGCCATTCTAAAAACCATGTGAAAGCGATCCTTTCAATAGTAGGTGGCGATTCTCACGAATTCGACGTTTCCAACGAGACATATGTAGACTTATTACGAGATATAAATATCTCTCCAAATGAAGTTGTAATATTAGTAGATGGAATCCCTGTCCCCCATGATTCTCCTGTTACTGCTACTCATTCTAAGTTGCTAACGGTACTTAGCGGGGGTTAATTCAGCAAACCTTTCCTCTATAACTTGCATAGCTCTCTTGTGGAATCTAGTAGACTCAAAGTACGAAGTGCTACAACCTCCGATCTCTCCTCTATTATGAACATAATCGATGGATCAATGCTCCAATTCGATCTGAAAATTGTTCAAAGTAGAATCTCTTCAGAAGAGGTTCTAGTAGCCGAATCTCCAACATCAATTCTTGGTATTCTTGTATCTACTGGAAATATTATAGAAACGATTGCTGTCAGATCCAAACGCCGTAACCAAGGGATAGGATCCATTCTCGTGAAAACTGCAGCTAAAAAATCAGATGAACCTCTTGTTGCAGAATTTGATCAAATGTCTCTACAATTCTACCAAAAGCTAGGATTTTCAATTACGCCTACGATAGAAGGAAGATACACAGGATCATATCAACTCCCTGATTAATTCTTCTCCATTCTCTACCAATTCTTCAACCGTACGTTTACTGTTCCCCTCCGTGTATATGCGCATTTTTGGCTCTGTACCACTAGGGCGTAATAGAATCCAAGATCCATCTACTAGTAGAATTTTCACCCCATCAATATCATTAACTTCTTTTATTTTCACTCCTGAAAATTCATTCCCCACGCCACGACGAACTTTCTCTAATACTTCCTTTTTCTTTGACTCTTGACAGGTAATATTTTGTGTTAGTTGGTGAACTTCTCCATATTTCTCTAGAATCAAATCTACTCTTTCATCTAACGACTTTTCTAACTCTGCAGCAGCTGCTAGTTGAGCAATTAAAACGCCATCTTTTTCTCTAACATGCCCTCTCATGGAAAAACCACCTGAGTCTTCCCCTCCAAATAAAGCCGAATGCGTTTTCATAGCTTGGGCAACCCATTTGAAACCTACTGGAACTTCAACCACCGATTCTCCATGAAACTCTGCTATTTTGTCAATTAAGTATGTTGTTGAAACCGTTCTAATTGCTGGACCCGTGTCCCTCTCAAGTAAATATTCATAAAGCACAGCAAATAATAAATTCCCATCAAGACACCCTCTCTTAGGGGTCACAATTGCAACCCGATCCGCATCCCCATCATTCGCAATTCCAATATTCCCTTCTCCATTCCGAATAGACTCAATCAGCAACTCTAGATTTTCGGATTTTGGTTCTGGAGGAGTTCCCCCAAATGTAGGATCCAAATAATCTCTTATTGATTTGACATCTGCCCCCGAATTCTTAAGAATTTCATCCGTAATTCCTCTTCCACTTCCATGCATGGCATCATACACAACTCTAAGTCCTTTAAGGTCCCCTCCAATTATTTCTCTAATATGTTTCACATATGGACTAACTAGATCCACTACCTCGATCCTCCCTCCTCCCTTCAATACATTATCTGGATTCACTAGATATTTCTCTAACTCGATAGTTACTTCGGGCAAAGCAGGGGCCCCATCAGATGGTATAAACTTTATCCCATTATACTCTGGTGGATTGTGAGAAGCAGTTATCACAATTGCACCTGCAAGGTCTCTATGAACAACTGTCCATGCAGCTATTGGTGTTGGATAATCTCTATCCCCACATATTACGTCTTGACCCAAAAGAATCATTTTTTCGCATAGCCCTTTGGCAAAATTTGGAGATGATTCTCTAGCATCATGCACAACTATTATTGGTCTCCCCCCGAGGCCAGACGACTTAACATAAGAAACAACTGCTTCTCCCACGAGATTGACTCTCTCTGCTGTAAAAATATCAAGAGTCGCTCTCCACCCATCCGTCCCAAATTTAATTTGTTCCATGTTGCCTCCTCTCCCCTGCCAATTTTATAAAATTATCAAAAAGCCGCTTGGTTTCACTTATTTTATAATACATGACTTTCGTCGATTCTGCTAATATTTTTTCAATTTTCGTACGAGGAATAAGTGGACCTTCTTTTTTTGGTGTAGTATCTTTAATCGTCTTTAAATCGTATTCTGGATGGAATTGAACGGTCCAAATATTTCCTTTATTCCATCCTTGTATTCCATATTCATTTTTTGCAATAAGCAGCGACCCGGGTGGAATTTTCGTAACAGCATCCCCATGGGTAGAAAACGAGACAAACCTCTCTGGAATTCCTTCTAAAAGCTTATTTTCTCCCACTTGTTGGATTTCATTATATCCAATTTCAAAATCTCCCATTGATTCAACCTTACCTCCTAATGCAACTGCCAGAATCTGGTGACCAAAACATACGCCAAGGTGGGGAATTTCTCTCTCAACTGATTCTCCAAGCCATTTCATTAATTCTTCAATCCATTCGTCTTCCCAATATACGGAAGCACGGGACCCCGTCACAACAATTGCATCAAAATCAAAATTTTTTGGTAAGTCCCCTCTTGTAACATCAAACTCGATAGTTTCTACTCCTATCTCCCTTCTAAAGTTCCTGCGAGCGTGGCCATCATTATAAGACGCATCCAAAACGGCTACTTGCAATCTTTCCATTGATCTCTGCACAACAATCGTCCCCAATAAATTTATCCATTCCCTTTGAGACATATTTCCAAAATTCATACATTCCTTTTATGACTCGGGATCAAAACCGCCTTAAACTAGCCGTCCATAACCCGAAATATGGTTGGTTTAATGGGTATGGCCATCGGAGTCTTCCTCACCGTAGCGTTTGCAGGTCTCCATTTTTCCAAAGGGCAACAATGGCAACCCAAAGAAGATATAGCTCAATCCATTCTAGCGCAAAGAGCTTTGACTTTTTCCGAGACAACTTTCCCAGAACCAATGAGTAGGGCTGCCGGAGCTGTAGTAGTTGGAGCATCTATTACAACTGATTCTTCCTCCGAAGAGACCGTATCTGTCCTAGATGATTCTTCTCAACATAGTCCCCAAAATATCTCTGATAGTGATGCTAAAGTGTTTAAAATTGAGTATGTTAAAGAGGGCATTTCTTTGGAAATTCGAGAAAACCAAACCCTACTTGAAGCTGGAGAAGAACAAGGATGGGATCTGCCGTATGCCTGTCGAGAAGGTCAATGTCTCTCTTGTGGGGGAAAAATTACAAATGGGCCTGCATCCGACTTTGTTTTCCACGATGGGCAAGAAATGCTATCTCCCGATGAGCTAGATTCTGGATATGCTCTTACTTGTGTTGCTTATCCTATATCCGACCTTCACCTCGAAACTAGTGAATCTCCTTAGATCTATTCCATAGAATCGAGTAATCATCCTTAAGTTAACTTGTCTACAAAGATAACACATGAAAGTTGGAGTCATAGGACTCGGTAGAATGGGCGAGTATATGTCTCGCCGTTTGCGCAACAACGGCCATGAAGTTTGGGGGTATCGACGAAATGTAGAGGCGGCCAAGAAACTCTTTGAAGACGGCGCTATAGATGGGTATGCGGACGACATCGAAACGCTAGTAACTTCCGTCCATGATACCACCGATTCAAAAAGTGTTTTCCTCATGGTCATTCCCGCTGGATCTGTTGATGCTACTCTATCTGAACTTCTCCTCCACGTACGCCCTGGAGATGTTATCATCGATCATGGGAATAGTAATTTTAAACATAGCAGGGACCGCGGAATTCGTCTATCTGATCAAAATATTGGATATATCGATTGTGGCACTTCCGGCGGCGTCTGGGGATTGGATCGGGGATATTGCCTTATGATAGGGGGGACAGACGAAGACGTACATTATTGTAAACCCATTTTCGACGCTCTTTCTCCTGACATGGATTCCATCAATCGAACCCGACCCGATTCTACTATTACTCCTGCAGAGAATGGATGGTTACATTGTGGTCCCTGGGGTGCCGGACATTTCGTTAAAATGGTTCATAATGGCGTAGAATATGGAATTATGCAATCTTACGCTGAAGGATTTAATATTCTCAAATCCGCCAATAAAGGCAAAGAATATGTTGGCATCGATGCCGAAACAGCACCCATGGAAGATCCTCAAAACTATCAATATGATCTAAATGTGGCAGAAGTAGCAGAATTATGGCGTCGGGGCAGTGTAGTTGGTTCTTGGCTACTAGATCTTACCGCAGCTGCGCTTAGAGACTCTCCAGAGCTAGGTAATTATTCTGGAAAGGTTTCGGATAGTGGAGAAGGGCGTTGGACTATCAACACAGCCGTCGATTTAGGCGTCCCTGCTCCTGCCTTATCTGCTGCTTTATTTGCTAGATTCAATTCTCAGGCATCGAGCCCATTCGCCGATAAAATTCTTTCTGCGATGAGATTCATGTTCGGAGGACACCATGAAAAAAAATAGAAGAATTTTTTCGATTACTCATTTGACGTATTTTTAACAGAAGTTAGCTATGATTGATTTTCCAGAACTTTATAATCCAAAAGAAATCGAACCTAAGTGGAGAGACCACTGGTTTAAATCCCAATTATATCGTTACGAAGACACCGGGGCAGAAGATTATGTAATTGATACTCCTCCGCCCTACCCCACCGGAAATTTCCATATTGGAAATTCACTCGGTTGGTGTTATATGGACTTTGCAGCTCGCTACCATCGGCTTCAAGGATATGACGTTTTATTCCCCCAAGGTTGGGACTGTCACGGATTGCCCACAGAAGTTAAAGTAGAAGAGAATAACGATGTCCATCGCACCGAAATCCCCCGCGATGTATTCCGAAAAATGTGTTCTGAATACACAGAAAAACAAATACAATCTATGAAACAGGTCATGTTGGATTTAGGATTTTCTCAGGATTGGAATCGTGAATTCAGAACCATGGACCCTTCCTTCTGGGGAACAACTCAATTATCCTTTCTCAAAATGCATTCACAGGGTCAGATCTATCGGGGCGAACACCCCGTAAATTGGTGCCCTAGGTGTGAAACAGCAATTGCCGATGCCGAAGTAGAAACTCTCGACCGCGAAGCCAATCTCCATTATCTGACATTCTCTGGAACTATGGAAAAAGATATTCAAATAGCCACCACTCGCCCCGAATTATTGCCAGCATGCGTTGCTATAGCTGTCAATCCCGATGATTCTCGCTATTCCTGGGCACATGACAAAGTATTCAAAGTTCCACTATTCGAACACGAAATTCACTTATTCGCAGATGATTCGGTAGATCCCGAATTTGGTACTGGTGCTGTTATGATCTGTACTTTTGGAGATAAGCAAGATGTTTCTTGGTGGGCCAAATACAATCTACCACTTCGCGACGTTTTCACAGAAGATGGTCATCTTGGAGAACTAGCTGGTGATTATGCCGGACTAACAATTAACGAGGCCAAAGGTGCAATTGTAACTTCTTTATCCGAAAAAGGCCATCTAATCAAAAGCGAAAAAACAGACCAATCTGTTGGCGTTTGTTGGCGTTGTGACACTCCAATTGAAATTTTGAGCCGTGAGCAGTGGTTTGTAAAAGTAGATTCCAAAGGCATACTCGAAAAAGCCGAATCTATAGATTGGATCCCGGCACACATGTTTCTCCGATTAAAAGAATGGACAGAAAGTATGGATTGGGATTGGGTCATTAGCCGTCAGCGCGTATTTGCCACTCCCATCCCTGCATGGTTTTGTTCTTCTTGCGATTATATTGCTATGGCACAAGAAAATGATTTGCCGATAGATCCTACAGAAACTAATCCCTCCATCGGCAACTGCCCAAATTGCGGTTCTTCCGCTTGGACACCCGAAACAGATGTAATGGATACTTGGATGGATTCTTCAATAACTCCTCTCTATATTCGTGGCTGGCCAAAAAATACCTTTACCCCAACTTCACTCCGTGAACAGGGACATGATATCATCCGAACTTGGGCATTCTACACTATATTAAGAACTGCAGCAATAGTGGGAAAAAAACCTTGGAAAGAAGCTCTTATTAATGGAATGGTTTTTGGAGACGATGGTTATAAAATGTCAAAATCTCGAAATAATTTTGTCCAACCAAGTGAGGTCATCGAAGAATATTCTGCAGATGCATTTAGACAAGCAATAGCTTTAGGCGGTCATCCTGGGAGCGATATCCAGTTCCAATGGAAAGAAGTTATTAGTGCATCTCGTTTCTTAACAAAACTATGGAACATCGTTCGCTTTTCATCAACTCATTTTTACAATGATTTGCCTTCTTTGCAAAACCCAGCCTATCGAAATGCTGACTGGTGGCTATTTTCTAAACTCAATTCTTTGATAACGGAAGTGTCACAAGACATGGATCACTATCGATTCGATTCTGCATTGAGAAAATTAAGAGATTTCATTTGGCACGACCTTGCCGATAATTACATTGAGTTAGTCAAAGGACGTATTTATGGTGAACAAACTCCAGAAAAATCCGCGGCACTCCACACGCTATATATTACATTACACTCACTCATTGTAATGTTATCTCCTTTTACTCCCTTTATTTCCGAAGAATTGTATTCCCGACTTCCTCAAACAACCAATAGCGTACATAAATCCCCTTGGCCTATTCCCATCCCCGACGCACCCGATATCGGTTTTTCTGGAGAGCTCGTAATAGACATAGCCCAAAGCGTTCGTTCTTGGAAAGCAAATTCTGGTTTGGCGCTTAATGAAAAAATAAACAATGTGGAACTTTATGTTCAAGGACAAGAATCAATCGATACATTAGATCTATCTGCTGCGATTAACGCCCCCGTTTCTTTAAAATCTGGAAAACCCGATCTTATTCTTGTACCTTCTGATATCGAAATAGATTATAGTTTGATCGGTCCCATTTTCCGTGAAAAATCAGATACTGTTGTCTCTGCAATAAAGAAGTTACCCCTATCTGAAATAAAACTCCAACTTGAGACGAATGGTATTCTCACTCTCGTAATAGATGATTCTGAAATCTCGATAAGCCAAAACGCGATTAAACTCATAGAAGAATATCAAACAGATGAAGGAAAAGAAGTTAATGTTCTTACAGTTCCACATGCCACAATTTTACTTCATCTTTGACCCAAATTGATACAATTCTATAACTGTCCCTTTCAACCAATCTCCCAAGTTTGTCCATCTCGTTTAAGTCAAAACAAGTAAATATTTGAAAACCAATAGTCCTTTCACGAAAAATGGATTCTATCTCCAATCGCAATTTGGACTCTACGTTACAAACACTTTTTTCTAAAAACACTGGACAAGTTTTCGTGATTGGGCCTTCCAAACGATTAATCACCTCTATAACCAATCTGTTATTCACTTCGCTTAATCCCCCTTCCATCAGAATATTATCCGATGGGCCTACTATTAAAGAAACAACAAATGATTTTATTACCGCTAGCTATATCTCCGAACTATCTAGTACTGGGCTCTTGGAACTCCGAACTGCAGAGATCTTACCCAAGAATGAATTATTGCTAACTAGCAACTCCCTCATTACTATAATAAATGCCGGAAATTCTACCTTAACACTTACCACCCCCTCCCAACCGATAACAGAAGATGTCTACACTTTCTACAATAATCTGTGGTCTCAATCTGTACCTTTTCATATCGCAACTCCTCCCTTTTCTCTCGTTCTAGATTCACTCCAATCTAAATTTGGAAGTACTATTAAGTCCGATTTTGCTATCGCCCTTCTTTCTCTTCAAAAACTACCATCTAGCTATGATTTCCTCGATGAAGTTGCATTGAGCCTGTTAATAGCAGCACGAAACCAAATCCTTCTATATGACCTGTCGCGCTGGGGAGAGGACATAGGTCTAGCAAGCAGGGCAACTTTTTCACGAACCAAACAACTATTAGAGCAGCTAAATTTGATTACCACCGAAACCGTTCCAGTCAATGTGGGAAGGCCCCGTCTACGTCTTCGACTAAACCACCCTCTACTCGAAACTTGCCCCCTCGAAAAATTATTAACTGCAGCAACAGAATTGCTCCCTCGCAATGGATAAACATCTGTGATGCACAAGTTATAACGTGAAAATAGGTCTTATCGGGAACGGTCATACTTCCACTTCCCTCGCATTTGCACTCCAGCAATCTGGAATGTCTGCCATCTCCATCTCTCCGGAATCCATTTCCAAATCTAAATTAAAAGAATTTTCTATTGTCTTGGCGGTTGATCATGTTGGATCTCCACTTTTTGACAAAGTAAATAAAAATATAAACACAAGTTGGATGGCAATAGAACTTGGAGGTGTCGGAGGTCATACTATTCCTTCTGTACTCGGTTCAATTTCTCTATTTGATTCTACCACTGCATGCTATTCCTGTCTTCAAACTAGGGTAAAATCAAATTTATCCGCTATAGAAGAATTCAATTCCGAATCTCTTATTTCTATTTCCTCTTCCTTTGAATCCCTACTTGGGTCTCTTTCCGCGTATTTGGTGACTTTTCTATCCAATTCTACCATGACCCACAGCCATGTATTTGAGATTTCAGACTTCTCCATAGAAAAAATCAACAATGAGAGCAATGCTATCACTCAGAGACTTTTACTCCCAATCCCAACTTGTCCTTCCAATGACCACTCTTCGTTTCCTTGCCTTTCTGGAAACGTCACAGAACGGGCAGAGTATGCAATCGATGAGCGCATCGGAATTATCAATACAATTTCCGAAGCAGAGTCTTTCCCAGCTCCTTATTATTTAGCAAATTTATGTGATACAACTTCTTTTACTACACAGTCAGTCAGAAAGCAATCTGCCGGGGTGGCTATTAATTGGGATCAAGCTTTTATTAAAACAATCGGTGAAGCTCTAGAGCGATATAGTTCTGGAGTTTATAATTCTAATTCATTTATATCTGGTTCCACTTCTAGTCTCAAAGATTCCATCTCACCTTCTTCTTTTGTCCAACCATCTCCCGACCTTTACGAAGGCGAATCGATAGATTGGGTCGATGGAGTCAATCTCTATTCTAATAAAAAAGTTTTGTTGCCTGTAGACTTTGCCGTATTTCCCCCCCCTTCTGAATACTATAAACCCGCAATAACCACTGGTCTCGCAATAGGAAATTCACTCACAGAAGCCCAACTTTCAGGACTCTACGAAGTTATAGAACGAGATGCAACTATGTTATCTTGGTATTCCACTAGCCCCCCTTC
>JAPYRM010000007.1 GCA_029941175.1 Halobacteriales archaeon | reverse complement strand
GGGCATTATACGGTAGCTATGAGCGATTTTTCATGATTCTAATTGAACATTTTAATGGAAAATTTCCTTTCTGGTTAGCACCCCAGCAAGTTCGCATTTTACCAATAACAGACGATAATTTGGACTACGCACAAAAAATAGCCACTGACCTATCTTCTTTTAGGGTCTCGATCGATGACAGGGCCTGGACAATTGGAAAGAAAATCCGCGCTGCTCATAACGACAGGATTCCCTATATGGTGATCCTTGGAGAAATTGAAGAAAAACAAAATTCAATTTCAATCCGTGACCGAAACCAATTAGAAAAGTCTGGAGTAAACTTATCTGATTTCCTAGATCATCTTACCGCTGAATATCAACAAAAAACGATCGAACCCAATTTCCTCCTATAGCTTATCTTTATCCTATCCTATTCGAAATCGTTTTCAAGTATGGCGGCGCACAGTTATTATGCCGAAAGCCGATTCTTCGTCAAATTCCAAGTTTATTTTTGTTACTGGAGGGGTTATGTCAGGATTGGGAAAAGGTGTCACTGCTGCCAGTGTAGGACGTTTGCTTTCAAATGCCGGTTTTACAATCACCGCTATTAAAATAGATCCCTATCTTAACGTCGATGCTGGAACAATGAACCCCTATCAACATGGGGAAGTATATGTACTCAAAGATGGGGCGGAAGTCGATCTAGATCTAGGCAATTACGAGCGTTTTCTTGGAATTGATATGACCAGTGATCATAATATTACTACTGGTAAAATCTACCAACATGTAATCGAACGTGAGAGAACTGGAGATTATTTAGGCAAAACCGTTCAGATCATTCCTCATATAACCGATGACATCAAACGAAGAATTCGGCATGTGGCCAAAGGACATGATATTTGCATAGTGGAAGTCGGCGGAACTGTTGGAGATATTTAAAGTATGCCTTTCCTATAAGCACTCCGACAACTTTCTCATGAAGAACCTGAAAACTGTGTTTTGTTCATCCATGTCACTCTGATTCCGCATTCCAAAAATGAAGAACCAAAAACAAAACCAACTCAACATTCCGTAAAAGAGCTTCGATCGATTGGCATCAAACCGGACTTAATCGTCGGAAGATCTACTATATCTCTAGACGACGATGTACGCGAAAAAATAGCACTATTCTGTGATGTTCCCACCAAAGCTGTATTTTCCAATCCCGATCTCGACGATATATATTATCTTCCCATGTCTCTTGAAAAAGAATCTCTTGATGAGTATGTCATGGAAAAATTGAATTTACTCGATAGGGCCCTTCCACTTTCTAACAGAGACACCACTTGGTTCGAATCCGTAACTGCTCCTACACACGATAAAGTCAACATAGCACTAATAGGAAAATATGGGTTGGAAGATGCTTATATTTCTGTATATGAGGCTCTCAAACACGCAGGCCTTTCCGATGGTATCGAAGTCAATACTTTCTGGATCCATTCTGAAACTCTCGACGATGGTGATATTTCTTCTCTCTCTAAAATAAAACCAAATGGTATTGTTATTCCTGGTGGATTTGGTTCTAGAGGGACTCCTGGGAAAATCAACGCAATCCGTTATGCTAGAGAAACAGGTATTCCCTATCTTGGTCTTTGCCTAGGATTTCAATTGGCAGTTGTAGAATATGCTCAAAACATTTTAAGTCTCAAAGATTCCCATTCTTCCGAGATCCACCCCGAAACCCCCCACCCTGTAATCGATCTATTACCTGACCAACATGATGTCGACGAATTAGGTGGGACAATGAGACTTGGAGAACTCGAAACGCATATTGATAAAAATAGCCTTGCCCATTCTTTGTATGGTAGTAACCATTGCCTCGAGCGTCATCGCCATCGTTATGAAGTAAATCCTAATTATATAGACGCACTTGAAGAAGCTGGGCTAAAATTCACGGGAAGATCTGGCCCCCGAATGGAAATATTGGAAATCCCCGAACATCCATATTTCTTTGGAACACAATTTCATCCAGAATTCACTTCTCGTCCAACTCACCCAAGCCCTCCCTTCTCGGGTCTGATCAAAGCCGCATTCGAGCATTCTTCATCCAACAAAAAAGATTCTAAAATTTCAGAGTAAAAATGAAAATTATCTTTTTTGGAAGTGGTGGAGATCTGTCACCTGCCTTGTCCAACCAGGGCTTTGAACTTGAAGAAATATCCACTCTTGAGGACATTTATTCTTCTCATTCTGATACCATTTTGGATGCTGATTTGTTAGTCATAACTAACACCAGCGACCCTACTGGTATTTTATTGTGCAAAGAACTCAATCCCGATATTAAAATAATAGTTTATTCTCAAAACGAACTATCTGATTTTTTGAGGTCTCAGATCGACTTCGCATTGGATCCTCAACTCTTCCCCCCAGCTTTAGTAGCCGAAGAACTCTCGAATTTATTTTCCTAATCTTCCCTATTTCTTACCCCGACGTGCTTGTTCAACAGTATGACCGCACACCGGCAAAATAATTTTTCCTACCCCCAATTTAACAGCATTTGAACTACCCGGTAAACAAAATATTGGAGTATACTCTGCTATACCTGCCATCGACCGACTAGCAATTGAAAGAGGTCCAATTTCTTCATAAGATAATTGTCGAAATAGCTCTCCAAATCCTGGGAGTTCTTTTTCTATTAATGGCGAAATTGCTTCAATTGTCACATCATCTGGAGTAACCCCCGTCCCCCCTGTAGTAATAATTAGATCTATGTCTTCCCTATCCACCAAATTTTTTACATAATTGCTAATCTCTTCGTAGTCGTCTTTAACAACCTTTTGAACAGTATTCTCATGCCCTGCCGATTCAACCATTTCTGCTATTATTTTACCACTTTTGTCTGTACTATTGGACCGAGTTGTCGATATAGTGACGATTGCAACTTTTAATCTATCAAATTCACCAATATGCCCACAATCTGGGCCCCTTTTTATCTCTCCTACATCATTGTTTATATCCATTTTTATGCCCCTATTTTGTGAAAATCCCTGTACATTGCAATTTCTAACCATGGACATAGACCCATCTGACGATAGTGCCCAGGATTGAGCTGCATATCCTCATAGTCTACCCATACTATCCCTTCTATCTCTTCTGGATCTGGATTTATTTTTGTATCTATTAATGTAGCCTCAAATACCGTACAAACCTCCCACTCCAGACCCTCATTCATGTAATAACTTTTATATTCAAACTTATCTGTCACTGTTAAACTTCCATACTGGCTCGGCTTGACTCCCAATTCAACCTCTAGACGATTTTTTGCTGCCTCCATCTGACTTTCATTTGGTTTCGGATGCGATGCAACAGTTCCGTCCCAATACCCTCCCCACAACATCTTTGATGGACTTCTTCGGGCTAGCATTATTTTTCGTTGCTCATCGAATAGAAGACATGTAAACGCCCGATGACGTATTCCCTCGCCTGTATGGGCTTCTAATCGATCTACAATCTGCTGTTCTACATCATTCGAATCGACAGCCACAACATTTTGTTTCGTTCCTTGAACTTCATTCTCTTCTAGATCCATATATGCATTAAAGACTACATACTTGATACATTCTTCGAAATCTAAGGGAATCTATCTTTCCCTACCGAGTCTAACATAAAACCTTATGAAGTCCCCTCTCTTCTCATTAATATAATGGCCGACGCTTTTCTAGCTTTGGAGACTGGAGATGTACTAAAAGCACGCTCTAGATCTCCAGGATTGGCGCGAGGTGAACTTGTTTTTACCACTTCTTATACAGGATATGAAGAAAGCTTAACTGACCCTTCTTATGAAGAACAAATCCTCACATTTTCGTATCCTTTGATTGGAAATTATGGGGTAAATCCCAATAGGTTCGAATCCAGTCGAATTCACCCCCGTGCCATAATAGCACGACAGTTAACAGATTCTATCTCTGGGTGGTTGTCTAACGAATCTATCCCTGCGATCGATACACTTGACACCCGAGAACTTGTCATCGCCATCAGGAATCACGGTGCAATGAAATGTGGGATTTCTTCTGGTAAAGATGCCACGCCCGAATCAGCAATTGAAGAACTAGAACATTGTCCTTCTATGGATGACCACTCCAATATCGGTTCTTTAGTAAGTGTAAAAAAACCAGTTATCCACCCCGGTACTGGTCCTCATGTATGTCTAATCGATTGTGGCGTTAAGAAATCCATTATTGATTCATTTTTAAAACGCAATGTGCATCTCACGATTCTACCCTATGACACAACCATAATGACTGTGATCGATGCCAATCCCGATCTTCTTTTCATCTCAAACGGTCCTGGAAATCCTAAACACTTTACAGCTGCAATTTCGCTCGTAAATGAGCTCTCTGGAAAAACTCCTATTGCTGGAATCTGTCTTGGACAACAGATAATTGCATTAGCCCTTGGGGGAAAAACCGAAAAAATGAGATTTGGGCATCGTGGTGTTAACCAACCCGTTTTAGATCTCCCAACCAACAAAGTTGTAATGACTACTCAAAACCATGGGTATTCTGTTTCTGATCCCGGAGAACTCATAGTTTCTCAACTCAATGTCAATGATGACACCATAGAGGGTCTTGAAAATTCAAATCTGTCTATTCTAACACGACAATATCATCCTGAAGCCCACCCTGGGCCTCATGACACTCTGAACTTTTTCGACGATGTCCTTTCTATGATCTAACCCAAACAAGTTACTAGGTCTCCTATTCTTATTCGTTCATATCGGTGCCTTTATGCGACTTGCTTTCTGATATTTATCATATGCTTCGGAGGCATTTCCTTCAATTTGCTACCGGATCTCTTGCTCTCCTTTCTACCTCTTCGGTTGTAATGGCTGCAGAAGATTCTCCTCCTACTCTCCAAACACACATAATCGCCATGACCGACGATATGATTTACGATCCCAAAGTAATCACTATTGCGCCGGGAGATACTGTACGATGGTTGAACATAGGCAAAATGGGTCATTCGGTAACTGCATATGAAAATGAGTTGCCTGAAGGTGCATCTTACTGGGCATCTGGAGATTTAACATCCGAAAATGAAACAAGAAATAAGTACCCTATCGGAGATATAACTGGTGGCGAATCTTATTCCCATACCTTCGAGATAGAAGGGGAGTATGGCTACTTTTGCATTCCTCACGAGTCTATCCAAATGACCGGAAAAGTCATTGTCCAAGAAGGAGGGGCATCTCTTGCAACTAGTAGTTCTTCCACCAGCAAAACTTCTGATCAATTTGGTAGTAATCTCCCTGGTGGCTCCGTAGGTGGGGCTTTCGCAGCAGTTGGAATTTTACTAACTGGAATATCCGTCCTCCTAATCTTTGCAAGTGACCTATATTCATTTATAATGGGCGATCCCGAAACTAGACCAAAGAGTGCTAGAATCATTGCTTTCTTTGTAGGGGTTGCAGGGCTGTTACTATTACTTTTTATGATAGGAACATTGATCTTATCTTGAATTTTTCTCTTTAAGAGAATCCCCACTGGGCTTGTTTTTTCTTCCTATCTCCTATTGCCTCTATACAATTACTTTCTCCCTCCGATTTAATCGCTTCTATAGCAGCTTCAGCGCTAGGACATGTTGAAAAATACGTAATCCTCTCTTCCACTGCAATTTCTAATATCTTACGATTCCTCGAAATTATTATGTCGATATCTCCGTTACCAATAGCCTCTCTCATATCCTTCTCATCATCAAAATATTTTATTTGGAAAAACTCTTCGAAACCTTCAATTAATTTTTTCCCATGGTCACTTTCTGGATTTGGGAATTCTGCACTATCTAGATCTACTATCGCATTACCAGATATTGGAATTGGTTTTCCTATTGCCATCTGCGCTTTTGCATATGATCTCCCAAATGAATCTGATGTGCTCATTATCTCTCCCGTAGATTTCATTTCAGGTCCAAGGCACGGGTCTACCCCTGGCAAACGGCTAAATGGTAAAACAACTTCTTTCACACTCACTTGTTCTGGGATTTGCTCTCTCATTCCCACTTCTTTCAAAGTTTTACCCGACATAACTTTGGCGGCTATTTTTGCAATTGGGACGCCTGTGGCTTTTGATACAAATGGAACAGTTCTCGATGCACGTGGATTGGCTTCTAATACGTATATTTCTCCATTTTTTATAGCTAGTTGTATATTCAACAATCCCACTATGTTCAATGCTTGGGCAATCTGCTCCGTCATTTTTCTCACCTTTCTAAGAGTTTCATTATCTAGATTCACTGGTGGTATCATACAAGCAGAATCTCCTGAATGAACTCCTGCAGATTCAACATGCTCCATTATGCCTCCAATAAATACCTCTGTACCATCTGATACCGCGTCCACATCCAGTTCAATAGCATTTGAAAGAAATTTATCAATCAATACAGAGTTATCCGAACTTACCCTCACGGCTTCTTTTAGATACCTTTTCAATTCTGTATCCTTTTCTACTATCTGCATAGCCCTTCCACCTAATACATATGAGGGACGCATCAATACAGGATATCCAATTGTGTTGGCAAGTAATAGGGCTTCTTTCTCATTAGTCGCCTTTCCGCCTACTGGTTGAAGTATGTCTAAACTTTCCATAAGATTGTTGAACCTGTCTCTATCTTCTGCCAAATCTATAGACTCAACCGAAGTTCCCATTATCTTGCAATCTATTTCCCTTCTCTCAATTTCTCTCTGAAGTGGCCCCGCGATATTCACTGAAGTTTGTCCTCCAAATTGAAGCATTACTCCTCTAGAACCTGTGGCCTCAATCACATCAGCAACTTCTTCTGCAGTAATTGGTTCAAAAAATAACCCATCTGATGTATCATAATCCGTGGAAACCGTTTCTGGATTATTATTAATTACATGCGTTTCTATCCCTTCTTCTCGCAAAGCTTGAATTGCATGGACGGCACAATAGTCAAACTCTACCCCCTGTCCGATCCGAATTGGACCTCCTCCTACTACTACTATACTATCTACTTCTCGATCTACTCGAAGTTCTCCTGCAGCCGCATCCCCTTCATACGGTCCTCTAAACCATTCTGGTTTTCTAGAAGAATAGTAATAAGGTGTAGTCGCTCTAAATTCTCCAGCACATGTATCAACTTGCTTATATGTCCTACCCGGGACAATTTTTTCTATCGAATCAATATCCCACTTTTTCCCTTTCACCCTGTTCCCTTCCGATTCTACTGGCAACCATGAACTCTGAACATCTGAATACTCCCCGGTTGCTATAGCCTGAATTTCATGATTTGTAAATCCCATCGTTGCCGTTTCTACAATCGAATTTTCTCCTTCTAATTTTGCAGAGTTACTAATTCGAGCATATCTCTCTACGTACCACCTATGTATGCCTGTTACCTCTGAAACTTTATCTATGGAGTGTCCTCTATAAAGTGCTTCAAGCATGGCATATACGCGATCTGGAGTTGCTTTCTCTAAGTACTCTTTTATTAGTTCCTCATCATCGACAGTATTCCAATCCACAGCAGGTTTGTATTCACTGGATCTTAGGGCTTTCATTAAAGATTCTTCGAACGTTCTCCCAATCGCCATGGTCTCCCCAGTCGACTTCATGGAAGTGGTAAATTCAAAATCTACTTCTGGAAATTTATTCTTGGGCCAACGTGGTATTTTAGTAACAACGTAATCTATAGCCGGTTCGAAAGCGGCACTAGTTTCCCCTGTAATTTCATTTTTAATTTCATGTAAACATTTTCCCAATGCCACTTTTGCAGTAACTCTTGCTATCGGATATCCTGTCGCCTTAGAAGCTAAGGCGGACGATCTTGATACTCTTGGATTTACTTCTACAATACGATATTCTCCCATTTCGGTTCGATCATCTCTCCAAGCAAATTGAATATTACAACCCCCTTGTACTCCCAATTCTCTAATAATTTCTAGGGCAGAATTTCGCATCGCTTGATGGGCCACATCTGGTATGACTTGGGATGGAGTTACTACAATAGATTCTCCTGTGTGTATCCCCATTGGATCGATGTTTTCCATATTACAAATAATAATACACGAATCAGATGCATCACGCATAACCTCATATTCCATCTCAATCCATCCTGCCAATGACTCTGTAATCTGAACCTCAGAGTTCCGCGATAATCGCAACCCTTTGCGTACCCATTCGATAAGAGTATCCACATCTTCAATAATTCCCGAGCCACTCCCTCCTAATGTATACGCAGTTCTCAAAATAACTGGAAGTCCTCCTACTTTTTCCACTGCATTTTCTACTTCTTCTAAAGACCTAATCTTCTCTGATTTAGGGATTGGTTGATTTATTTTTTCCATTCGTGCTCCAAATAGATCCCTATCCTCTGTTGCATAAATGGTATCTAGCGGAGTGCCCATAATCTCCACTCCATACTTCTCTAACACCCCCATTTCTGCCAATTCCGTTGTTACATTTAATCCCGTTTGTCCTCCCAACCCTGCGATTATTCCGTCAGGACACTCTTTCTTAATAATCTCTTCAATAACCTCTGCAGTAATGGGTTCAATATAGACTTTATCTGCCATCTCTGGGTCTGTCATAATTGTTGCTGGATTCGAGTTCACTAGGACGACTCTTATTCCTTCTTCTGCTAAAGCACGACAAGCTTGAGCACCAGAATAGTCAAACTCTGCAGCCTGTCCTATTTGAATAGGGCCACTACCTATCAAAAGAACAGTTTTTCCTTTTTTCATCTTCCCTGTCCGATTTGGTCCAGGCTACTTAATAAGGTCGACGATATTGAGGGACAATTTTTATATTCACTAAACGTACTCTCCTACGTAATCTTCCGGATTCAAATCCCTCTCCATACGGTATTCTTTCACAAAATCTGTAATATTAAAAAGTGACATTTTCTCTTCGAAATCACTCATCGCATTTTCGTCATCTGAATGACTCATGGCATGTTCCATTATCTCTATTACTAATTCTACTACTATCTCGTGCAGTCTCCAGGCATCAAAAACTGAAATCCAGAGTCCCGAATAACCAAGATATCCATCTTCAATAGCGTCAAAAAAGACTACTTCTTCTGAAAAATCTTCCATTACCAATCCCATCACATGAGTCATCCCAAATTCCCCCCACTTTTCTGAATCTGTAACTTCTATTATTTCCCCGAGTGAATCTACCAAAAATTCAGGCAAAAAACGAGTCAGTGGATTGATATCAGTTACTACCCCGTGCATTTCTCCACATTCACACTTTAGCTCTCTCATTCCCAAATCAATCCTATGAGGATCAATTGAGACGCCACAGGGCAACAAAATAACATTCATATGTATATCTCTTCAAGGCCAGTTTTCACGCCTATCTTCCTCCATTTCAATCGTTTCTTGTTCTGTATTTTCTCCAAGTTCCCATCCTGCCTTTTTGGCAGCATCTGAAACATGTATGTATTCCCATCCCGTCATATTTGCCATTTCTATATCTTCTCCTCCCGTTCCTATCAACACGTGACGATCTGTGTCAAAATGATATTTAACACTTTTTAAACTTTCAAATTTTCCTTTAGGCCCTGAAAAAAAATCCTGCCTAATCCTTTTTTTTCGTGTGTAGTTAGTTACAACATACGTCGGTTCATCTGTAATGACTCCTACATATTTACTCCAAGCACGCGCACCTTCGAACACCTCTTTAGGAGATCTTAATCCCTTTAAAGCTGATAGTTCAAATGCAAGGGTCATCGTACCTTGAGGTTTACTCATATTTCCCTTTTGAACAATTCAAATTGAAAACACCTTCGATATGACTCGACTATGTTTTTCTAACACCTATACTCTCCAAATCAATTTTTTTATCTAATATGGACGTTTCCCGATCAACCCGTTCCATTTTCTCCATTATTATTTTCTTATATCTACTTTGTGAAGATACATCCCCGATCAAAACCCCTCCAATCAATCTACCCTGTTTAAATGCCAAACGACGCCATTCATTTTTACCATATTTCTTTTCAAGAAACTTTTCTCCTTTTGCAGGGTGCCCAAATGAAATAATTGGATACTCAAAGTGTGTTATGGAATATGATGGGATCCATTCAAATTTCTTGTAATCATTTCCATTAACCATATTTTCTCCTGCAACTAACCCTTGTTTTTTGGCACTTCCCCACGACCCATTTTGCATTTCTTCCCCCACGATAACATCGTGATATCTTGCAACATCTCCTGCAGCATATATGCCCTCAACACCTGTAAACATATGCTCATCTACAACTATCCCTTCTCTACATTCTATATCTGTATCCTGTACTAATTCTATATTGTAATCCAAACCAATCGCAACTCCTACAAAATCCGCTTCATACTTTTCCCCATCCGTCGTTACCACTGCCCGGACTTTCCCTCTTCTTTCCTCAAAACATTCGATTTCTTTATTAAATATTGGAAATACGTTCATATCCCTCAGTGATTTATGAATTATTTCCCCTCCCACTTTCGAAAGTGCACTTCTCCACCACCCATCCCCTCTCATAATATATTTACTATTGATTCCTTGTGCTCCACAAATGGCAGCCAAATCAATCCCCAATAATCCTGCCCCTATGACCACACCATAACTCGCATTTTCCGCATTATTTCTAATCTCAAGCGTATCTTTCATGGTCCAAAAATGGTGTATCCCTTTCGCACCACTATTTGGAACGTCCATTTCCCGAGGGGTGCCCCCCGTCGAAACTAACAACTGATCATATTTTTGGTCCTCTTCTTTATGTAACTTTAGAATTTTATTTTCCGAATCGACCTTGACCACCCGAGTGTTAAGCCTAAGATCAATCCCCCGATTCAGATACCAATCCTCATCACGAATCACGACCGAATCTTGACCCAATTTACCCTTTGCAAACTCTTTTAATAATATTCTATTATAAAATGCCCTCCCCTCTTCTGTAAACATGATAACTTCTGATTTAGGATCTCTTTCTCTAATGACACTAGCAGCCGCATCTCCTGCAACACCATTCCCTACAATACAATATACATTTGTCATTTTTTCACAGTTTTATACGCAATCTCTTTTCCGTTCTATGATCAAATTTGCGCATGCACACCCCGCTTCTATCGCCCCATTCAAGCTCCTCTCTGGATATTGAGCTTTGCTAGCCATACCTGCATAATATATTCCTTCTCCAACTTCTTTAGAAATATCATATGGAATGATTTTATCTATGTATCCTACTTCATATATTGGGGCGGTTAATGGATTCCTCGAAACTTTGAACCAATTAATTTTTTTTCTATCGAAGCTCGAAATTAATTCTTCTACCCCTTCTACCCAATACTCTTCAATTTCTTCATCTGTCATTTTCCATATTGATTCTTCAAAATCTTGAATATAGCTTACCATGTAAACCAAATGCTCCCCTCCATATCTCCTTGGATGTATAAAGTTTGTATGCTCGATAATCGCCCCAAATCGAGACTCATCTGATATATTCAACCAATAGGTTTCAGTTATTTTTTCCGAATAACTCATAAGAGCACATACCGCACCTTGAAACTGAATAGGGCATTCATATCCTGTAAGATTTTCTAGAACACTAGGCATTGTAGCGACAATAACTGCATCAACCTCTTCTGTTATCTTCCCTTTTTTAGTGTCAATTACCATTGATTCAACCTTGCCATTTTTTACAATTATTTGCTCTACAAACGCCCCTGTAATTATGTTTTTCTGTCCAATTTCTTCAATGAGCGTGTCAATAAGTTCAACAAATCCTCCGTTTATATATCCCAAGATCTCTCCTTTTAAAAGATCCCTTTGACCTCTAAATTTAATTCTCCCCAACAACCATGCAGCACTAACACGATGTTTGTACTTACCAAATTTTGCCTCTAGCAGTGGTGTGACAAACTTATCAAATATATTGTTTGTTGTATGTTCTCGAACAAAATCTTCTACCGGTATGTGTTCAAAATCCTCTAGATTCTCATAAGCACCAATTTTAGGGAAAATTCCCCTCGCGTCTATTCCCAGTGTAAGAAGCGTCAAACGCATTTTATCATACAACGTTAAATGTGGATATCTCAATATCTCCCATGGTGTGTCCAATGGGAAAATTTCCCCGTCCACATAATATGCATTTTTCCCAATTTTCCACTCAACTTTACCTCCTATTCCCAACTCCTCGGCCAATTCTACTATGGTTTCCTCAGATTTTGATAGATGGTGGTAGAATTTTTCAATCGAATCTCCTTTCGTCTCATACGAGGCCGCCAAACCACCAACTTCTTCTGCACCCTCAAATATCCGCACTTGATATCCTTTTTGTTGTAGATAATAAGCAGCGGAAAGGCCAGCAAGACCCCCTCCTATGATCCCAATCATTATTTCTACTTCGTTCTACACCGGAAAGAACTTTTTTGAATCGTATTGATACAGCGGTAGGTTTTTCATTCCCCTAATAAAAAGAGTTGTCATGGTTATCGTCCGAGCCCCCGCTACTGTGGCAAACCTTGGTAGTGGTTTCGACGTTTTTGGTATCGCTCTTAGTCACCCTGCCGATATAATCCACGTTCAACCTGCAGAAGAAACCACTATAAAAGTCACTGGTGCCGGAAGTCAGTATATCCCTGCCAATCCAAAAAAGAATACTGCAGGGGTGGTCGCAGAAGCTCTAGATGCACCTGCAAATATTACAATCAATAAAGGAATTAGACCCGCTTCTGGACTCGGATCCTCTGCGGCCAGTGCAGCTGGAACGGCCGTTGCTTTAAATGCTTTATATGATAAGGGACTTTCAAAAGAAGAACTCGTTTGGATTGCCGCCAAAGGAGAAGAAGTAGCATCAGGAGAGGCACACGCAGATAACGTTGCACCTGCAATCCTTGGTGGGTTCACGATTGTTAGCCAAGACAGGATCACCCACATAGATGCCCATCTTGAGATTGTTGTATGCCTCCCTGAAATTTCTATATCCACCCGAAACGCCCGGGAAGTTTTACCAAAATCACTCGATCTTGGTTCTCATGTCCACACCGTTGGACGTGCCGCAACTCTGACCGCGGGAATGTTAAAAAGTAACCCAGAACTAGTGGGTCATGGATTGGCCGATTCTGTCGTAACTCCTGCTAGGGCCAAACTTATAACTGGATATGAGTCAGTCAAAGCTGCAGCTATTGAAGCAGGGGCGGTCGGAGTGACAGTTGGAGGGTCTGGTCCTACTATTCTCGCAATCCCCAAAAAAGGACAAAGCCGTGCTGTGGCTTCGGCCATGGTAGGTGCATTCTTCTCCCAAGGCATCCACTCCAGTGCTTATCAGACTAGAATTGGCGGCGGAGTTGACTTATATTTAGATTAACTAAGTGTTATTCAAATACCCCTGCCCTGTAGTTTTTTAGCTTCTGGCATGTCTATATTTGCTTCTCCTTTCATGCCCTTTCCTATTCCTGTTGATATTTGTGCCAATTTTTCCTTATTGTCCCAATTATTCGCAGCTTCAACAATCGCATTTGCCATTTTCATCGGATCTTCTGCACCGAATATGCCAGAACCCACAAATATGCCATCACATCCATGATGCATCATTAACGCGGCATCCGCGGGACTAGCAATGCCTCCTGCTGCAAAATTTACCACCGGTAATCGACCCATTTTTGCTGTCTCTTCAACCAATTCCACCGGTGATCCTACTTTTCGAGCATATGCTGTCCATTCTTCGTGTGTAGCATTTCCTAGTTTGCCAATTTCACTTGTAATGGCACGTTGATGCTTTACCGCTTGATTAACATCTCCCGTTCCAGCCTCTCCCTTTGTTCTTATCATCGCAGCCCCCTCATTTATTCGGCGCAAAGCTTCACCAAGATCTCTAGCACCACACACAAACGGCGTGGTAAATCCCCGCTTATCAATGTGGTATTCACTATCAGCGGGAGTGAGGACTTCCGATTCATCAATCATATCGACTCCAATTGACTCCAAAATTTGAGCCTCTGCAGTGTGTCCTATTCTCGCCTTCCCCATGACTGGTATTGAAACTTCCTTTATTATAGATTTAATTATCGCAGGATCTGCCATTCGTGCAACACCTCCTTGTTTTCGAATGTCTGATGGAACTGCTTCTAATGCCATCACTGCTACTGCCCCTGCATCTTCTGCTATCCTAGCTTGCTCTGGCTTCACGACGTCCATTATAACTCCACCTTTCTGCATACTAGCAAAACCACGTTTTACAAGTTCCGTTCCCTTTCTTAACTTCTCTAACTCAATAGGTACTCCCATAAACCACATTTGGCGGCGATACAATTATATCCACTGTTATTGGCAATTCCATAACCCATATATATTTAGTACTCTCCCCCCTTCATAATTCTCGTTGAAAGAAGATCGATGCGGTAGAAATATAACTATGAATTCCATTTCCTCTCCTACTCTAACTATCTGGTCTCCAATCCCCGCTCCCCTTGAACGAATAGCTTTCAAATTCGTTTGGCCAATCATATTCATAAACCTACTTGGAACCGCATTTGGATTTTGGTATTATCTGCCTCAATTTTCCGCAGAACCTTTTTTGATGTGGCCATTTGTGCCCGACAGTCCTGTAGCAACTCTATTTCTTGCTCTTAGTTTGGGACTCTGGAAATTGGGTAAAAATTCAACTTGGATTTCTTCTATAGCTTTTATTGGATGCATCAAACTTGGTTTATGGACTCCCTACGTTCTACTCATGTTTTATTCTGACTTCTCGTATCTTCACCCACTAATGTACCATTTCCTTTTCTGGAGCCATCTTGCTATGGCTCTACAAGCATTCTTAATTTTTAGATACACTACATTTTCATTTGTAGCCATATTGGTGGGATTTTTTTGGCATTTTTTCAACGATATAGTCGATTATTTTATTCCCTTAATTGGTTCTCCACATCACACATGGTTGCCCTCTGAAGTGATTGGTGGGGTGGTCTATCATGCCGGTTCAGCCCACAGTATAGCCGCTGTTGGTGCTGTACTATTAACTTCCATTTCCCTTATCTTTTTGCTCATTTCGATATATCCATTTTCCCAACGGTTATAAAACTACAATTCCTACTAAGATCGCCCCCCCGATCGAAGTGATGGCGCCTATTAAAGTCGCCATAAAATTCACACCCTCATTACTTATCCACTTATCTTCCAAACTCGCCCCTAGTATACTATCACCAAACATTCCTATTACTCCTGCAATTCCAATTATAATCCACCCCTCCATTCCAATTCCTAGGACTAAATTGGCCAACCCCCCTATGAAAAAAGCGCCAATAATTCCAGCTAGTGAACCCTGTAATGTTATCCCCCCCTCTGTTCCCCCCTCGACCTTGTCAAGTGTAGTTATCAACCGTGTATTCTCAAAAAGAATTCCAATTTCACTTGATAGCGTATCACTCATAGCAGCTGCGATGGCCCCTGCAAAGGCAAATACGAATATATTTTCGTTGATCATAAGTTGTGTGTTCATCGAAAAACCCACTACGCATAATACTGCAATCATCGTATTCGCAAGTACATTTTTTCCTTCTCTTGCTCCTTCATTCTCCTCTGCAACCCCTCTCTCTAACTTCTCTTTATAATTCAATCGTGTAACTAAACTCCCCCCTCCGAAAAAGACTAGCATTATGCTAAACCAACCATATCCTCCAAAAACGATAACAATAATTGAAAATATAATGCCAGTTAACATACCTGTCACCGATGCTGCCCCCACTCTCCAAGAAATATATCCCAATCCTCCTGCAATACCAATCCCAATCATCAATTTTTGCGGAATGATATCTAGATGTGTGGGTTCTGGAATTGATAGAATCCAAAGAACAAGCGCAACAATTAGCATAGAAAGCGTCCTATTCTCTCTCATCAACCCCTCTCGAAATAAAGCCACAATTAATCCTCCTATAACTGCGAAAAAAACAACCCTCGAGGTTCCAATTTGAATCCCATTTATCATAATTATAATTTGACCAAAAGTTCCTAAAAACCATGCCCCTACTACAAAACCCGCAACTTCCCGGAGGGGAGCTATATCCCGTACCAACATCACCTTTTCAATAATATACGTGCCACCTACTAGTATTGATGAGACTACAAATACATTCATAGGCATCTCTGCAAATGTCACTAACAATGTTAGCAAAATCAACCCCATGGAAAATTCAACTAATTTTTTTAACCCATTTTCTTCTCCTAAAAACTCAAAAAAAATCCCTTTTCTTGGAATAAAGTTTACTATAATTATAACTAGTGATAGGGGGACTATTATCATTATTACCCCTTCTAGTATGGATCCTCCTAACGCCAGAACTGCCAACAACGCAAACAGCCACTCTTTCTCCACTCTGTTCTGCAC
>JAPYRM010000006.1 GCA_029941175.1 Halobacteriales archaeon | reverse complement strand
GGGCGAAGCACTAACCGGGCCCTAATCTTTACTAATGTCTCTCGTGGAGAATCTCCTCTAGTTGCAATGCGTGTTGTCTCACCCACACCTAGTGCAGTTATACTACACGGGATCTCATCTGAATCCCTTTGGGAGCACGCACCCGCTCTTGCTTCAATAAGTGGATTTTCACTTGGTATCGTAAATACACCTCTAAACCAATTACTCACCGATCTAAAATCCACACACTAGCACTATCTCATTTAAACAAATTCGTAGGTGCGTTCTCCCATCTTCCCATATCCTTTAAATACAAACTCATTTTTGTACTCTGTCAAATCCGTCAACAACGTATCTTTAGAATAATTGTGGACATCGTGGATTTGTTCATATTCTTCAAACGATAAAGGTCGACGAGAATCGAGCTGTTCATAGATATCTATTTTTTTGACTTTCCCCTCCCAACCTTCTTTAACAGTCTCGGTATGAATTTCTGCCTGGGCACCACTCCCATATGACCCAACTAATATCTTTTTCCCTACCAGATTTAATTTCTCTTTTGCGGCATATATCAAACTAGATGCCCGTGCAAGATGAACCGACCCAGTATACCAATTACCTGCTCTCTCTGATATTTCTATTGTAGGTTCTATAACTCGCTTATACCATTTCTGATACAATTCAGTTTTATCTAAGAGCTTCATATATTTACGAATACCCTCCATATACTCTTCATGTCCTGAAAACTCCTCCATCTCTGGCTTTGGACCTATTATTTTTTCCAATTCCTCCTCAATTGATGTCCCTCTAGTCATATGCCGATACCCCAAACTAGCTACTTTTCTAACCATTCCTGGAAATGGCACGTGGAATGGAACGAATTCAAATTCTGCTATGTCCATCTTCTCACTTCGTTCTTCGAAGTTTGTTAGGGCTTCCTTCATCAAAGAAAGATATACTTGAACGGATCTCTTCCCATCCACACTAGGAAATTGCTGGTTAGGCTTGAGAAAATCAGTCTCATCTACACTGGAATATCCCTGTTTTAAACTCAATTCTACAATAGATGGATCTTCTGCAATCAACATAGCAACAGCACCAGCACCTTGTGTAGCTTCTCCTGGATTTCCCCTCTCATATAATGCAGTATCCGTTGCAATTACCAACGCCGATTTTCCTTCATTTCGCCCCGATAGAATCCAATTATGCGCATCGTCTATACACTGTGTCCCTGCTATGCACGCAAATTTTCTTTCCCCGTTGTTGACATTACGGAACTCTTCCCCAAGTACTTGTTCCAGACACCCCGAAATATATGTTGAAATAGGCTTGGAAGCATCAAATGAACTTTCGGTCGCAACATCTATTCTGCCAATATCTCTCGGATCTATCCCTTCTTTTATCATCAACTTATACGCTGCATTTGCTCCCATTGTTACTATATCTTCGCGAACATCTGGAAATGAGCATGTATATAGCCCCAACCCCTTTGTATATTTCTCTGGTTCCTCGCCAACAGAAGGTGCAAACACATTTGGCAAGTCTAGACTTAATTTCCCCGACCAAATAGAAATTCCATCTATCCCCACACTTTTCATAACGCTGTATAACTTAACCTTCTATAAGGAACTGTCGTTGTATTATCCGACAATCAACGAATTAATTCACTCCGCCTCTTTGGTTTCTATTCCATAAACCATTTTTGGAGTCTCAACATGTGCCATTTCCATTAATCTTTCATGTCCATTTTCTCTCAATAATTTAGTTCTTTTTGGGACCGTTTTTATTCCCAAAACCGCACCTGGTCTTCTTGGATCGTCCAGATAGTCCGTTTCCATCATGAATGGTTTTCCGTTCCGAATAGCTCTCTCCAATTCTTCCATTCTACTAATTACACTTGGGGTTGCACCCCTGCAACTCCCTCCTGCAAAATGTTTAACAATTTTTTGCCAAGGGAGTCCCATCTCCATCGCCCAGTCCGACACTTCAGAAAGATTCTCTGTTGTCTCTGTATGCAGTTGGACAGCAATTCCCATTTTTGCTGCCAATGAAATCGCATGACGAAGTACTATATTTGAAATTTCCCATATCTCTTCTGAAACTTCATAATGTGGCCGACCCGATTTGAGCGCAATCGCATCTCCCTTCCCAATTAATCCTGCAGCTAGATTTAAACCATCACACATGAATTCTCCTGCTTCTTCTGCAGTCTGACCACCTTCAACTAATCTAGATATTAGTGCAGGATGAATTCCCAAAACAGACCAAGCACGCCCTTGTAGTATCTCCGTCGCCCGTTCAACCATTTCCATAGTTTGGTAGAATCTCTCCTCAAAATCAGTTATGTCTGTTGGGTTTTTCCCATCTTTCCATGAATGTTGATTCACAATTAACATATGTGTACCTCCACTTTTACTAAAATCTTCTACAGCAGCAATTCCCATTCCCCTTTCAGAATCCAAATGACAATGATTGTCAAGAATGGGGTTCATTTCGAATTTAGAACTATTGTTTCATGGGCCGATTTGGCTAGACCTTCTGATTTCCCAATTTCACTAGGTGCAATAACAACCGTCTTGAGACCATATCTTGAAGCGAGTTCAATTGCAGGTTTAAAATCCATATCCCTAGATGCAATTGCAAGAATCTCAGTCGTCCCATTAACCGCTATTTCCACCGCATCAACTGCCAATCTAACATCCACATCACCGCTAGTTATTATTGTTTCAAAACCTCGAGATTCTGCAGCTTGAATCAGCCCCGGAGGTGCGTACGAGTTCAAATAACATCTAGCGACTACCAATCGTCCATATTGGAGTGCAATCTCTCTTAATTCATCTAAATCACAATCAAATTCCTCGCGAAAACAATTAGGACCATCAATCAACAATCCCACCGATTTCCATTCTAATGATTGCTTTTTATTTGGTTTTCCATTAACCAATTTTTTGAAATTCATGTTTCTTATTGTCACTTAAAGTGGATATGTTTAGCGATATGAGCTATTTTCGATCCAATTCTTCTAATTGAATTTTTCCGAACCCAAACATACAAAAGGGATAATGCCCATATATACTTGCTAACCATGATCCCCCGATTATCTCCGTTAACCCAAATCCACGAACAGATGGGTGCAAAATTTACAACTTTTGGGGGGTGGAAAATGCCCATTCGGTTTGGGTCTATAATAGAAGAGCACCATTGCGTTCGAACCTCCGTGGGAAAGTTCGACGTTTCCCATATGGGGCAAATATTTTTGGATGGAAACGATGCAGAATATTTGACAAATAAATTGGTTTCAAACGACGTCACACGACTTAAAGACAATCAAGCACAATACGCCATGATAACCGATCATCAAGGGGTTATTTTGGACGACACTCTTGTTTATCGAAATTCTTCAGATTCATTTATGTTTATACCCAATGCTGGACACGATGAAGAAATGTTTCTTAGATGGACTCATTTTCGCGACGAATGGGACCTCGATGTCGCCATAAAAAATTCCACCAGTGAAATTGCAATGTTTGCAATACAAGGGCCAATTGCAGTTGATTCTATTGAAGCACTTTCTTCAGATACACTCTCCGATTTAAAGAGATTCACAACCACTGTCACAACCATAGCCGGAATCACTTGTACCGTTTCTCGAACGGGATATACGGGCGAAGATGGTTTCGAATTGTTACTCTCTTCTAACGATGCTGTAACTTTGTGGAAAGCATTGAATTTTCCATCATGTGGACTTGGATCCCGAGACACTCTCCGAACCGAAATGGGATTTTTACTTTCTGGTCAAGATTTTAATCATCAAACAAATCCAAGAAACCCACTTGAAGCTGGGGTAGATTTCACAGTCGATCTGAGCCAAGATTTCATCGGTAGGGATGCCTTGTTAGGACTTAATCCCAAAGAACTTCCTTTTAATTTTATAGGCTTTTCTCTCCTTGAAAGATCAATCCCCCGTCCTGGGTCTGCTATATTAAATGAAGCAGGTGAGAAAATAGGATTGGTGACAAGCGGAACTCTGAGCCCCACCCTCAATATTCCTATTGGGTTAGGTTATGTTCCTCCTTCTTATTCTTCGATCGGAGACCCCCTTCAAATCTCAATAAGAAATTCTTTGAAACCAGCAATGATATGTTCCACACCGTTCATTAATCTGTAATGACTTTTTCTATACCTCCCGATAGGCAGTATTCCAAATCACATGAATGGGTATTGGTAGATTCTAATAATGCTCTAATTGGAATAACCGATTTCGCACAAGACGAATTGGGTGATATAGTTTTCATAGAATTACCCCCCCTCGGGGAAATTTTAATAAAAGATCAAATATTTGGCCTCGTTGAAAGTATTAAAGCAGTATCCGATCTCTACGCTCCACTTTCTGGAACCATTTTGGATATCAATTCCACCCTCGAAGCGGAACCCGAACAAGTAAATGATGACCCTTATGATTCAGGATGGATACTCAAAATAGAACTAAAAGATCTCTCCGAAATCAAAACGTTACTCACGGCCGATGAATATGGGGATCAAACAAATTGAATCTGTAGATGGACCTATCATGACACATCTCTCTCCTACTCAAAATCCTTATACGCCCCATACCCCTGCAGATGTTGAATCAATGCTGTTAGATTTAGGACTTCAATCCATAGAAGAATTATTTGATATTCCCTCCTCTATTCAATTCACCGATTCATTTAAAATCCCCTCTCGGTCAGAATACGAAGTTAAAACTGAACTGAAGGAAATTTTTGAAAAAAACCTACCTCTTATCGAATTTCTTGGCCATGGATATTATTCTCATTATATTCCTTCTATAGTTGACCATATCTCTGATAGATCTGAGTTTTTGACATCTTACACTCAATACCAACCCGAGGTCTCTCAAGGATTTCTTCAAGTTTTGTTCGAATACCAATCTCTAATAGTTGAACTAACGGGTTTAAAAATAGCTAACAGTTCGATGTATGATTTCGCCACTTCTATAGGCGAAGCTGCCCTTTTATCTGGGAGGATTTCTCCCACTCGCACAAAGATTCTAGTACCTGATATTTTAAGACTAGAACGCCTCAGCGTTTTGAAAAATTACACCTCTAATTCTGGATTCAAAATAGAATCTTACCCCACCTGTAATTCCAACACCGACGTCGATGAATTGTCAAATATGATTTCCAAAGACGTTTCCATGGTATATGTAGAAAGTCCCAATTCTCATGGTTCACTTGAAGAATCTATTGAAGAAATAGCCGAAATATCTCACGAATCTGGATCTCTCTGCTGCCTTGGAACCGATCCTGTCGCACTATCAATACTAGAATCTCCTTCTGCCCTTGGCGTTGACATAGTGGTCGGAGATGCATCTGTACTTGGTCTCCCAAATGCATACGGAATGGGTGTCGGTTTGTTTGCTTGTAGGAGTGAATATTTGCGGAAAGTTCCGGGTAGGTTGGTTGGTATCACTAAGGATGCTAACAACCGTAGGGCATACACACTCACACTTCAAACGAGAGAGCAACATATCCGGCGAGAACGTGCAACTTCAAATATTTGTACCAACCAAGCCTGGATCGCTCTAAGAACTGCAATACACGCAGCATATTTAGGGCCTCACGGTTTAGTTGATTTAGCAAAACAATGCATCGACTTGCCCCTTGAACTATCTTCCAAACTTAACAATATTGAGGGTGTGCAATCTCCTCTATATTCCCGATATCATTTCCGAGAGTTTGTAGTTAGGACTGAGAAAAAAGCTCTAGATGTGGTCCGTTTCCTCGAAACAAAAGGATATGCCGTATCTGCTATAAACGACCACGAATTGCTCATCTGTATCACTGATACTAATTCATCTCATCTCAACGCTTTTGTTGATGCTTTCAAGGAGGCCGTACTATGAGCAATCTTCCTCACCACGATCAAGCAAAATGGATTTCTCAATCTGTTTATGAACCTCTCTTATCTGAAAAAAATATGACTGAAGTCTCTTTAGAACATGTACCCCTTCCCTCCAATCTAAAACGAAACTCTCTCACTTTACCTAGCTTATCTGAACCTGAAATAGCGCGCCATTACACCCGACTCTCTCAAATGACCTATGGGGTCGATAGTGGTCCCTATCTCCTAGGGAGTTGCACCATGAAGTACAATCCAAAATTCACTGAAGATGTGGCTGTGCTGCCTGGCTGTTCTATACATCCCGACAGAGAACCTCATACTATCCAGGGTACTCTCGAAATTTTACACACTCTACAAGAACATCTAGCCACCATTGGTGGAATGGACGCAGTAACACTACAACCTCCTGCAGGTGCATCTGGGGAATTCACCGGTATTCTAATTATTAGGGCCTTTCATGAATCCCGTGGGGATTTTTCGCGGAATGAAATTATTATACCTGAAAGTGCACATGGAACTAACCCTGCGAGCGCAACATTGGGGGGTTATAACACAGTTGAAATTCCCAGTAATGGAGAAGGAAGAGTTAACATAGATGCACTTCAAGCTGCCCTTTCTGAAAACACTGCCGCGCTAATGTTAACCAATCCTAACACTCTTGGTCTATTCGAATCTGAGATAGAACTCATCGCATCAATGGTGCATGATATGGGTGGTTTACTTTACTATGATGGCGCAAATCTAAATGCCCTCTTAGGACGTTCTCGTCCTCGTGATATGGGTTTTGATATCATGCATTACAATGTGCACAAAACTTTCGCAACACCCCATGGAGGCGGCGGTCCCGGGGCCGGACCAGTCGGGGTAATATCTAAACTTGAAACTTTCTTACCAGCACCTATCGTAATAAAAACTACATCTGGATTCGATTTATTCACGCCTGAAAACAGCATTGGAAAGGTACATGGATTCTATGGCAATTGGCTATGTTTGATAAAAGCACTTGCATACATCCTTCGCCTCGGGGATAGTGGTCTTCTAGATGCTAGTGCAAAAGCAGTTTTAAATGCGAATTACCTGGGCAGTAAAATCCAATATGAAATCCCATTCCGACCATTTTATCATGAATTTGTTGCTAGTTCTGGAGAACAAGATGCTGCAGAAGTTGCCAAACGATTGTTAGATTATGGGGTGCATCCTCCTACCACCAAATGGCCCTTAATAGTCTCTCAAGCTTTGCTAGTGGAACCAACAGAATCTGAAAATAAGACAACTTTGGATCAAATAGCAGCTTCGTTCAACAAAATTTCAAATGAAGATCAATCTACTCTAAAATCAGCTCCAAATTCAACAACAGTGGGAAAAATTGATCAAGCTACTGCGGCACGTTCTCCTATCTTATCTTGGCATTCCCTCGACCCATCTTTATGAGCGAAATCACTTCAATCTTCTCTCGATACGAACCCCTCCTTGAAGATTATTCTAAATTCTTAGATGTATGTAATACTCCCCTCCCCTATGTCGTTCGGATAAATACAATTAAAACAACAATACAAAAATCTACTTCTGCCTTTTCTGATCTATCCATCGATGTCACTCCTTGTGATTGGAACCCCCTTCTTTTCCAGATAAATAATAGTTCTCCCGGTAATACTCTGCCATATTTACTTGGGTGGCTCCACGGACAAGAAGAAGTGTCTTCAATACCTCCTCTTGTTCTCGACCCACTTCCTGGGGATACAGTCTGGGACGCTTGCTCATCTCCTGGGTCCAAAACATCACAATTGGCCGCTTTGATGGATGATACGGGTTTCATTGTAGCAAACGACTCCAACCTACGAAGAATGCCTGCATTAAGATCAAATCTTGAAAGATTGGGGGTTACTATCGCAGCAATTACTCACTCAGACGCGAGGCATTTTTCACTAAAGCCATTTGATTTCAATACTTTTGATTCGGCTCTAGTCGATGTCCCCTGTTCTGGAGAAGGAACCATTCGAAAAAATCCCCGCGCCCTACAAAAATGGTCACTTAAACAACTGTTTTCTCTGCAAAAACTACAATTTTCTATTTTAAGAAGGGCAATCAGCTTGGTCAAAAGCGGAGGCACTGTTGTTTATTCCACTTGTACTTTTTCTCCCGAAGAAAATGAAATGGTTGTCGATAAAATACTTTCCGAAGGAAATTGCACTATTGTACCCTTCAACTTACCTATAGTTTCCTCTCCTGGGCTAATTGAATGGGAAGGAATTCAATTCAATCCCTCACTTAACCTTTGTAAAAGAATTTGGCCAAACCAAAATAACACTGGGGGATTTTTCATAGCAAAATTGGAAGTAAAATGAATTCCAAATCTACCACTTTTGATTTATTACTTACCGACACGGCACGTCAAAAAAACCAATCTTCCGTCACAAGATCAGAACTCCTAGACTTTTGGAATGATAGATTTGAAATCCCTCCAAAAATATTCAAAGAATATACTTTCTGGGAGAAAGGATATGGAAAAATATGGGTTTTCAAAGGCAACTTATCAAAAAGCATTCAAATAGAGGCCCTAGGACTTCGATTCACTACCACCAACCAAAAAAGTTGGAAACCTACTACGAATGCCGTACAAAAATTTGGTCACCACGCTCGCAAAAATGTTTTATCACTACCCCCTGACCAAGTTTTACAATTCGTCCAGGGGGCGCCTTTGCATATGGATTGGGATGGTACCCCGGGATACGTCGTAGTACGTGGAAATTTATCTGATCATGACATTCAAATAGGGGTTGGACTTTATTCCAATGGGATTCTCCATTCTCAGATACCCAAAAGTAGACAATTACATCTCTCTTGATTTTTCAGTCTATTCTATGGACATTTTTAGGTCTCCCGCATACTCAAATTCCTCCAAAGAAATTTCAAAAACGGTATTTGTTTTTACCTTTTCATTTGGTCCAATTTCTATCACTTCTGTTTTCTGCTCTTTCTTCCCACCCGCTTCTACCACTATAACCAATTTACCAACTCTGGGGGCCCTTCCCTCATTTATTATTATTGTATCTACTACAAGTTTTCCTTCAGACGTAGCATTTATGCCAAAATCTTCGACCCTTACTAACTTCTGTACTTGGCGATCAGATGTCGGCGCGCTTCTAATCCCTTCTGCGCTTTGTATCCCCGCACAACCCCCTAGTACAATTGGAATCACTAACATCTTTGAGAGGAACAATCGTCTTTGCATTTCTACCCTATCAATGTTCTCAAGCAAAATTAATCTTGAGGAATTCCTGTCACAATATCTTTATAATTCCACAACAATTCTTACTTCATATGTCTAATCCGTCAGAACAACATACCAAAAATGATTCTGAGTTGGATATAAACACACCAGAAAACGCCCGAGATTCAGACACAGATTCTGAACTAGATATCTTATCATCTTCTCTCGACATGATGCTACAAAATAATTTTGGACACGATCTTGATGCCCCTATTTTTTCCTCACCAAACAAGGCAAAATTGGATCTAATCGTCGATGAATTGACACAACAACAGGCTTCCATGCTTGAATTGGAATCCGTTCTCCAACGTGCCCACGCCGATCACCAAAATTACAAAAAAAGAAAACAAAAACAATACGAATCAGATAAACTGCGATCGATCGAAAACATCTTATTCCGATTGTTCGATCTGCGCGAAGGCTTGGTTCTTCTATCTGAACAATATCAAAACGAAAATGCTATCTCAAGTGTAAAAGCAATATTGGCAAATTTAGACTCTACCCTATCTTCTTCCAATGTATCTCTCATAATCCCATCTCCTGGGGATCAAGTGGATCCTTACGCCCACGAAGTTTTCTCTAGCGTCGAAGGATCTCAGTCCCCTGGAACTATTGAATTTATCCACCGAATTGGATGCTCTGTCGGATCCAAAATTCTGAGACCCGCCCAGGTATCTATTAGTTCCGACTCTTCTGAAGTTCAGTGAATTAGTAACCTTTAATGGGACAAAAATAGTATTTCCTCCCACATGACAAGCAGTAAGATCATTGGTATTGATTTAGGAACCACCAATTCTGCATTTGCAGTAATGGAATCTGGCGATCCTGAAATCATAGTAAATGCAGAAGGTGACCGAACCACACCTTCCATTGTTGCTTTTACCTCAAAAACGGAAAGACTTGTTGGGAGACCTGCAAAAAATCAAGCAATACAAAATCCTGAACGAACTATCCGTTCGATAAAACGTCACATGGGTGAAGAAAAATATTCAGTTACCATCGATAAAAAAGATTATTCTCCAGAACAAATTTCTGCGATAATTTTGCAAAAAATAAAACGCGATGCAGAGGATTACTTGGGCGAACCCGTGACTCGAGCAGTTATAACTGTGCCTGCATATTTCAATGACGCCCAACGCCAAGCAACAAAAAATGCCGGAGAAATAGCAGGCTTTACAGTTGAGAGAATAATCAATGAACCAACTGCAGCTGCAATGTCTTATGGACTCGGAGATTCCGAAAACAAAACAATTCTAGTCTTTGATTTAGGGGGTGGAACTTTCGACGTTTCAATTCTTGAACTTGGTGGTGGAGTTTACGAGGTCTTGGCAACCAATGGGGATTCTAATCTAGGCGGTGACGACTGGGATGGGGCTCTAATCGATCACATAGCAAACGAATTCAAAAACTCACATGGTGTTGATCTCACAAAAGATCTCCAAGCTCTCCAGCGTCTAAAGGAGGCAGCAGAAAATGCTAAAATAGAACTCTCGAGCTCTATAGAGGCAACTATCAATTTACCTTATGTAACTGCAACTGATTCCGGACCCCTTCACCTCGAACAAAAAATAACACGATCTACTTTTGAATCACTAACTAAAGATCTCCTTGAAAGAACTCCCGGACCAATACAAAAGGCATTGAAAGATGCAAACTGCTCGGCCTCTGATATCGACGAAGTAATTCTCGTTGGTGGGTCCACTAGAATCCCTAACGTGCAGGAAAAAGTGATTTCTATACTTGGTAAAGAGCCCCGAAAAAATATCAATCCAGATGAATCCATTGCGCTAGGTGCTGCAATTCAAGGAGGGGTTCTATCTGGCGATATTCAAGATATAGTTTTACTCGACGTTACTCCTCTATCACTCGGAATCGAAGTTAAAGGTGGACTCTTCGAACGGCTAATCATGCGTAATACTACTATCCCCACCGAAGAATCAAAAATATTCACAACAGCAGCAAATAATCAGCCATCTGTTCACATCAAAGTCTCTCAAGGTGAAAGAGAACTCGCAGACAAAAATGAACTCTTAGGCGATTTTGAACTCTCCGGAATCCCTCCGGCTCCTGCTGGAATTCCTCAGATCGAAGTCACTTTCAAATTAGATGCAAATGGAATCACCCACGTGTCTGCAGAAGATAAAGGATCTGGCAACAAAGAGTCCATAACTATTTCCGGAGGATCCGGACTTTCAGAAGAAGACATAGAACGAATGAAAAAAGAAGCAGAAGAACATGCAGAAGAAGATAAACAGCGGCGCACTATGGTGGAGGCGAGAAATAATGCAGAATCCGCCCTAAACCAAGCCAAAAATCTACTCGAAGAACATAAGGAACACGTAGATGAAGTCCTTAAGACCGAAATAGAATCTGCGATGTCCGAACTAGATTCCACTTTACAAAACGAAGAGTCTTCAGCAGATGAAATCACAACTTCTCTCGAGAACTTATCCACGAAACTTCAAGAAATTGGAAAACGAATATACGAAGAAAGCAATACCGATTCTTCAGCTTCTACAGAGTCCCCTGGCGATTCAACAGAAGAACCTGTTGATGCAGAATTTGAAGACATGGAAGAATAATTTTCCTGGTAGTTAAATAACCCCTTCTCCTATTCGATCCTATCTATGAATAAGGATTTTTACGATGTTCTCGGAGTTGGGCGGGGGGCCACTACCCCCGAAATCAAACAAGCCTATCGTAAAAAAGCGGCCCAGTACCATCCTGACGTTTCTAGCGATCCGAACGCAGAAGAAGAATTCAAAAAAATAAAGAAAGCAAAGGACGTTCTAACTGATCCCCCCCTTCGAAAAACATATGATCAAGTCGGTCATTCCCAATTTGAACAAGCCCAAAAACAAGGAGGTTTCTCGAATACTCATTTTAGTGGAAATACAAGTGACTTCTTCACCACTTCCAATTTTTCCACCGGATTTGGAAATCTCTTCGAAACTTTTTTTGGAGGGCCATCTCGCTCATCATCCCGACGCGGAAAAACTCTCACAACGTCTCTTGAAGTGGATTTGGAAGATGCATATTTTGGAGTAACTAAGACCATACGTTTTACCCGTCCCGAGTCCTGCACTAAGTGTAATGGAGCTGGCCACCCCTCCGACGCAAAAACTATTAATTGTTCTACTTGTAACGGAACTGGAACTGTCACTCGTACAAGCTCAACCGTACTTGGCCAGATTCAACAAGTAGCCACTTGTTCTACTTGTAACGGGGAGCGGGTATCTTACTCCAAAAACTGCAATTCATGCTCCGGATCCGGAATTTCTACAAATAAGACCGAACTCCCATTTCAAGTCCCCCCTGGCGTTTTAGATGGGACTATTTTCCTCTATGAAGGTGAGGGTGCAGCATTAAAAAATGGTGCCAACGGAGATCTAAAAATAATGGTATCCATCAAACCACATTCTGATTTCAAACGCGAAGGCTCCACCGTCTACTATTCTTATGAACTACCTTTCCAAGATGCAGTTTTTGGGACCAAAATAAAAGTACCAACTTTAGGTGGGCTTTCCGAATTAATCATCCCCCCTGGTACTCAAAGTGGTGATATCTTTACACTAAGTGGGTGTGGAATGCCTCAGCAAGGTAGAAAAAAATCCTTCGGCAATCAAATCACTAAAGTCCAAATACCAACTCCTCATCCTTCCTCTCTCACCAATGAACAGAAAAAAGTACTCAAATTTTTTGGAAAACCCACCGAGGCTAACATCAAATCTGGAATTTTTGATAAACTTAAAGAACTATAACTTTATTTCCGTACTTTTACAGACCTTTCCAAACTTAGATTCCACATTTTTCTCAGTCAATTCTTGTAATTCTGGTAGATCTGTACTTGAACAATCTGAAAGCAATGTCACGTCATATCCATTGTCATAAGCATCATATAGAGTAGTGGCAACACAGACGTTAGTCGCACAACCTCCAAACAAAACATTTGTGATGCCATTGCTTCTCAGGTAATCATCCAAATCTGTATTGTGAAATCCACTATATCTATGTTTAATGACTACTATATCCTCTTCTCCAACTTCTAATTCTGGCGCAAACTCTGCCCCTTCAGTTCCTGGTCTACAGAACCACTTCCCAATTCTCTCATATTTTTCAAACAAAGGCCTAGACACAGTTTTCTCACTATGATTGGCTCCCACAAATATCGGGGTTCTCCCCGATTCCCTATATCTTTTAAGAAACTTAGCAGTCGCATCTATTGCTGACTGGTGAATTGGATCTTCTACAAATCCGTTGACTTCTTCTGAATACTTTTTACAAAAATCTAGTTGATAATCAACAATAACAAGGGCTGGGTCATTTATCATATTGCTCATCCAACCCATTTTGTGCCCCTTTTGATCATCTTTCCGGTCAATTCTCGCTACAAATACTTTTTGCATTCTGAACGCAATGATATTTTATGTATGTCCAAGCAGCCAAGAACCGTGACGAACTTTGGCTCCTCGATCAGATAGAATTTCTTTCAGCAGACGATGTCGCTTTTCGTTCTAGAGATTATGTCATTTCAATGGATTCAAACAAACGTTCTAGATTGGGATTTGGGCGTAATCGAATTCACAAAGAACACGACAAAGCAGATTTCTGTGAAATAACTAGCATCTGTATTTTGGACAACTCTCAAAAAGAATCGATACTTGCCCAAATCTTTGAGAAACTAATTAAAAACGCTCAAAAGGAAGGCTTCGACGAGTCTTATTTCTTTACAGAACCAACCGAATATCTATCTCAGATAGGGTTCGACCCCGTCGACGAACTCGAACTCTCCCCCTCTATCCAAGATCGACTATCTGAAAAACGAGATACAATCTCTCCAAAAGCCGTACCACTTTTGCTTAAATTCCAATCATTCAAAATACCTCTGCATATTAGGGCAGCTTTCGATTCCACCGAATCTAATGCCCCACAAACTCCTCAATTAACCCCCGAAGATTTTGGAATAGATCCTAGAAAAACTAGTTACAAATATTCTACTAGAACATAAAAATCTAGACCTCTATAACCTCTTCAAACACCCCTCTTCAAAACAAGACGTTTACAGAAGCTTTTTGTTTTACCCATGCACATTTCCGTCAATGATCGATGATCTAAACTGGGCCATCGGCGGCGAGGCTGGCCATGGGATCGATTCCACCGGAAAAATTTTTGCACAAGCACTTTCTAGAGCCGGCCGACATGTTTTCACATCAAAAGCTTTTGCCTCTCTAATACGAGGTGGTTATACTTCTTATAAAATAAGAACTGCCCTAGTCCCTGTCCAGAGCGTTGTCGACCGCATGGACGTTCTCGTCGCACTTACCAAACGAACAGTTGAAGAAAATTTGAGCCAACTCCATGATACATCTTTAATCATTTACGATGGGGAGCGAACCATGATGAAAGATTTCAAACCACCTCGAAATATGACTGGTCTAAATGTACCACTTCAAAGATTGGCAGAAGAAGCAGGAGGTGCAATTATGAGGAACATAGTTGCTCTTGGAGCAACCTGCGCCGCAACCAATTTTCCACTATCTAATCTAGACGGATCTTTAGAAAAACAATTTTCACGAAAAGGATCCGAACTCGTTGAGAATAATAAAAAAGCTGCATTATTGGGTCACAATTATATTCTTGAAAATTACAATCCTAGTGATTTCGGGTATATACTAGAGTGCACCGATGCCACGTACGTTCTACTCAATGGAGATGAAGCGATAGGTATGGGGGCAATAGCTGCAGGTTGCCGTTTGTATGCAGGCTATCCTATTACTCCGGCTACTGCAGTAATGAACTATATGAAAGGTAGAATAGAACAATTTGGTGGCCATGTAATTCAGGCAGAAGACGAATTATCTGCAATCAATATAGCTCTGGGTGCCGCTAGAACTGGAGCACGAGCAATGACTGCAACATCAGGCCCCGGAATCGATCTCATGACAGAAACTTTTGGCTTGGCGTCCATGACCGAAACTCCTCTTGTCATTTGCAACATTATGAGGGCAGGGCCATCTACTGGTATGCCAACCAAACAAGAACAAGGGGACTTAAATACTATGTTGTACGGTGGTCACAGTGAATGCGAGCGATTCATCCTCGCCCCTACCACCATTGCAGAATGTTTCCATAAAACAGTCGAAGCATTCAACCTAGCCGAGAAGTACAATGTCCCTGTTTACTTAACTGGGGATTTATCACTCGCAGTCACCGACCAAACTTATTCCCCAGACGAATTTGATATGGAATCTATCCAAATAGAACGTGGTCTATTCCTCACCGAAACTTCTGATATAGAACCCTGGCTCAATTCCCAGAAACAATTCAAACCTCACGCCGATACAGAAGACGGTGTGAGCCCTCGAACATTACCTGGAACCAAAGGTGGAATCCACATGGTAACAGGACTCGAACACGATGAATTAGGACGTAGAACCGAGCATCCGCCCACTCGAGAAAAACAAGTTCAAAAAAGGAAAAGGAAATTAAAAACTGCAATCGAACAAGAGAATTTTGATTACCGCGAGTTTGGTTCTCCAGACTCTGACATTCTAGTCATTTCCTGGGGCTCAAACGAAGGCGCGATAATAGAGGCAATAGACCAGCTAGAACAAAAAGTAAGATTTCTTTCTTTTCCTTATGTATTCCCTCGGCCTGACGTATCCGAAGCGATTCAAAATGCTTCTATGGTATTCGTTATAGAATGCAACGCTAGTGGTCAATTTGCCACGCTTTTAGAACACGATTCCCTCTCACGTGTAACGAGGATATTGAAATATGATGGTGTGAGATTTTCTGCAGATGAAATTGCAAAAGAGCTTAATTCCTATTTACTCCCCGAGGAGGTTATATTAAAATGAGTACTGGTGCAAACTTCGCAGATTTCAAATCCGATAAAAAACCAACTTGGTGCCCTGGGTGTGGGGATTTCGGTACTATGAACGGGATATTGAAAGCACTCTCGAATACGGGCGCTACCCCTGAAAATACATTTTTTGTCGCAGGAATAGGCTGCTCTGGAAAAATTGGAACATACGTCCGAGCCTATTCTATTCATGGTGTTCATGGTAGGGCTCTTCCAGTTGGTTGCGGGGCAAAAATAGCTAACCCAAATCTAGAAGTTATGGTGGCAGGAGGCGACGGAGACGGATTTTCGATTGGTGCTGCCCATTTTATTCATGCTGTACGAAGAAATGTAAATATGACTTATGTTGTGATGGATAATCGTATTTATGGATTGACCAAGGGTCAATATTCCCCTACAAGTGGAACTGATCTTAAAACAAAGACAAGTCCAAATGGGACTTATATGCCTCCCTTGGATCCTCTTGCAT
>JAPYRM010000005.1 GCA_029941175.1 Halobacteriales archaeon | reverse complement strand
TCGATATATCTTTCCCCATTCCAAATTTTGATTCTCAATTTCTTCATTTGGAATTCTAATAATATGGTCTCCATCTATCTTTTCAATACCTGCATTAAACAAACACAAAACTTGATCTAAATTAATCATACCGATATCCTCAACTGACCTAAGTTGCACTCCAACTTAATAGCCCTGTCGATATCTCTATATAATTTTCCCATTTCTATCCTTTGCACCCTCCGAATCATGAACAATCAATCCATTTTTTTTAGTTTCTGAATTTCTATATTTCTCTATGACGTTCATCGACTCTTTTATTTCGCGTATGGTCCTTTCTTTTAGAACCTCTGCCAATCTCATCGCTTCTTCATAGTCTATTTCTCTGCCAATCCCTTCGCATTCATGTACGACTATCTCTCCCACTTTTTCTACAATCTCTCCTTTTGGTTTGCTACTTCCCCCTAAATCCACACTAAACGGATAAGTCTCACAAATTAAAGGTTTGAATCCATATATCCCACATGTCCCTTCTCCATTCATTTCTCTATAAAATGAACAATTTCCACACCCATTCACTTGTAGAGCCCATTCGAACGTTTCTCCAACCAACTCCCCATTCTCACTTTTTACAATTCCAAAAGGCATCGGCCGGGCAACATCCCTCCATTCCAGTTCTTCAACCTTCTGCACTTTCCTAATTTCACTTGGAAATATTGTTGCTGTATGCTCTCCATCATCACCTTTACAACAAGCCCCACATTTAGTACACTCAAAACCAATTTCCACAATAGTATCTGCCAATTCCTTCACATCTAACATATGCGCAGCTACTAATTCTTCTTCCAATTTCACATCTGACATTTGCAATGCATTTGTTAAAGTCCATCGAAAAAAATAGCTTAACCCTCACCGTTTTATCCAATTACATCTTATATTCTAATCGTAAATGAAAGGCAAGCACTGGTATCAAGAAGATCTAATCGCCACTCAGTATGATGCCAAGCGCTTCTCAAAAGGGGGGAGTTTGATCAATTCCCATGAGAAACAAATAGTAACTAATTTTTTAGATTCTATCGATGGGAAAACAATTCTAGATATGGCATGCGGGACTGCAAGATTTAGCCTAATGTTGGCGGATTTTGGAGCCGACGTCGTCGCACTCGACATCTCAAAGTCTATGATTAACATTGGAAAAAATAAAGCTGATACCTCACCCTATTCTGGAGATTTAACTTTTTTCCACGCAGACGCAGGAAACTTGCCATTTGATGATTCTTCTTTTGATATAGTATTAGCCATGAGATTCTTCCATTTGACCACTATTCCAATGTATTTCTTTTTAGAAATGCACCGCGTTGCACGTGAAAAAATAATCTTTGACACTTTCAACAAATACAGCGCGCGATCTTTCTACAATTGGTTATTGCCCATGGGGTCTACACTTCATTCTAGATCTTATATATCTCAACTATTGTCCTCTATAGACGTCACGATTGAGAATTCCCATCATGATTTTATCTTTCCGTATGGGGTCTATCGAAATCTCCCAACTTTCCTAGCAAAACCCATCCGATCTATCGATTCATCCGCCGTCTCTACTTCATTAGGTCAACGCATTTCAACTGTATCTTATTGGTCTATATCCCTTTGAATTCTACCGATTCAAGTCCGTTAAATTAATATAGACTCGCTAACCTTCACTTAGTAATTACTATGGCATACAATCAGCCTTACATTATACTAAGTGATAGTACCAAACGCACGCAAGGTCGGGATGCACAATCTATGAATATTGCTGCTGGAAAAGCAGTCGCAGAATCAGTTAGAACTACATTAGGCCCCCGAGGAATGGACAAGATGTTGGTAACCTCCTCTGGCGATGTAATCATAACAAATGACGGCGCCACTATCTTGAAACAAATGGACATCGAACATCCCGCTGCTCAAATGATAGTAGAAGTAGCAGAAACTCAAGAAAAAGAGGTTGGAGATGGTACCACGACTGCAGCAGTCATAGCTGGCCAATTACTATCTAAAGCTGAGAAACTCCTAGAAGATGATGTCCATCCAACAACTATTGTGGAAGGGTATTCTGAGGCAAATCAAATTGCACAAGAAGCCATCTCCTTGCATATATTAAACGAAGCTTTAGATGATGCTGTTCTACAAAAAGTCGCCACAACTAGTATGACCGGAAAAGGAACTGGTGACGTTTCTCCTGAGGAACTATCTAAAATCGTTGTCGATGCTGTCAAACACGTCACCAAGTCTGGAAAAGTCAGCCGAGATGACATTCATCTTCAAACTCGTGTAGGTGCTTCTTCTAGCGCAACTGAGTTAGTGCAAGGATTCATATTAGAATCTGAAAGGGCACATGAACACATGCCCAAATCCATTTCCAAGGGAAAAGTTCTAATTATAGACATGAACCTCGAAATCCGTGATCCTGAAGTTGATGCAGAATTCACGATCACTAGTGTTGACCAACTAACCGCCGCTTTCGAGGCCGAGGAGGCTGAACTTCGTGGCTATGCAGATGCCATCTCCAAAGCTGGAGTGAATGTTGTATTTTGCACTGAAGACATCGACAATCGAGTTGCAGGATTTTTATCTGACAAAGATATTCTCGCATTTGAAGATGTAAACAACGACGATGCAAAAGCCCTCTCCCGTGCGACTGGTGCAATGCGGGTTGCAACCTTGCACGATCTTTCTAATGAAGATTTAGGCCAAGTAGAATCTATTGAAATTCAAAAGTTCAACGACGATGAACTAACTTTTGTCAAAGCAGGGTCTCAAGCGGAAGCAGTCACTGTTTTCCTACGTGGCGGAACCGCACATATTGTGGACGAATTAGAGCGTGCTGTTAGTGACGGATTAGATGTGGTCACTGCAGCTGTGGAATCTGGTGAAGTTGTCCCTGGGGCCGGCGTGGTCGAAATAGGAATTGCCAGCCGAGTTCGAAGTCTAGCAGCTTCAATTGAAGGCAGGAAACAATTAGCAGTCGAGGCATTCGCAGATGCTGTAGAAATAATTCCTAGAACTCTGGCAGAAAATGCAGGTCTCGATCAGATCGATACACTCGTCGATCTTCGAGCTGCAAATGACTCTGGACGTGCCGGGATAATTGCTAAGGGAGAATCTGGAGTGCTAGACGACCCTGTAAAATATGGTATCTTGGATCCTGCCGCAGTAAAAAGAGAAGCAATTGACAGTGCCACCGAAGCAGCAACTATGATCCTCAGAATAGACGATGTCATAGCCGCTAGCTAATTTCATCTTTCTGAATCACTTTCATTAATTTTTTGAATTCTCCCAATCCCTCCAATCTCCTCTATTATCTTCTTCACCGGACTTGGGACTAGACCTTGCCAATCCTCTCCATTTTCCATTCTCCTTCTCACTTCCGCCCCCTCTAACACATCTCGGTCAAACATAGGCACTTGCCTAATTTCTTTTCCCGCTTCCTTGAATAACTGAATAACGAGTGGATTATTAGAATAAGCCACATCAAATCTCGGACTTATACTCTCAACATGACTCACCCAAATGGAATTTCGTTTCAAATCTTCTATTTGTACCACATATGATGGAATACCAAATTCTTCAATCGCTTTTGTAACCATCAAAACCCTCTCTCCTGCAGTGAATGGATTTTTCCTCGTATGCGAATCTCCGGCACTTCCTATTCCTAGTACCATCTCGTCCACTTCTCCTGAAATTTTTTCCACCATTTTGTGGTGACCATTATGATAGGGCTGAAAACGTCCAATATATATCCCCCTAACCATATCCTATTGATCGTTTGCATCTGTAATAACCATGCCGCGTATGGTTCGAAATTTATGCACTATATTTCCTAGCTTTCTACAAAAAGTATATCAATCCTCTTAACCCCTATATCACTACCACGTTTATGACTAAAAAGAGCCAGAAGCTTTCCGAAACAGAGACTCCGGACCTCTCAACTTCTGTTGTCCCTCCTGATAATAAAAATCCTCCTAAAGATTTGAAAATAAATGAGGAAACAGCTGAAGAAGATATCCTCGGTGGATTAATTTTTTCCACAACCGAAGAAGTGCCCATACCTGAAAAATTAATTGACCAAGTAATCGGCCAAGATAGGGCAACAGAAGCCATTACAAAAGCCGCACTTCAACACCGACACGTTATGATGATTGGGTCTCCCGGAACTGGAAAATCAATGCTAGCCAAAGCCATGGCAGAGCTGCTACCTAAAGAAGAATTACAGGATGTTTTGGTTTATGAAAACTCCGACGACAAAAACGTTCCAAAAATTCGAACGGTCCCCACCGGAAAAGGACAGCAAATCATCGATGCACATAAAGAAGAATCCCGAAAGCAAAATCAAATGAGGTCATTTTTAATGTGGATGATCATCATAGCCGTAGTTGGATATGCTCTATTGATCGCACAAGATCCTTTACTCGGCATCCTAGCCGGTGCAGTCATCTATATCGCCTTTAGATATAGTTCCAGAAACACAGACTCTCTGGTTCCAAATCTATTAATCAACAACGCTGAACAAAAAACTGCGCCCTTCCACGACGCAACCGGATCCCATGCAGGAGCACTTTTGGGAGATGTTCGACATGACCCGTTTCAATCAGGAGGTATGGAAACACCTGCGCACGAAAGAGTGGAAGCCGGAGCCATACACAAAGCACACAAAGGCGTTCTCTTCATTGATGAGATAAACACTCTTGAATTACGTTCTCAACAAATGTTAATGACTGCAGTTCAAGAGAGACAATTTTCTATAACTGGTCAGTCTGAGCGTTCTTCTGGTGCTATGGTGCAAACCGAGCCGGTCCCCACCGATTTCATAATGATCGCTGCAGGGAACTTGGACGCAATGCAACATATGCACCCCGCATTGAGAAACAGAATCAAAGGATATGGATACGAACTATATATGGATAATACAATTAAAGATACTCCAAAAATCCGTAGGAAATATGTTCAATTCGTAGCACAAGAAATAATAAATGATGGCAGAATACCTCACTTCACTAAAGACGCAGTCGAAGAAATTCTTATTGAAGCTAGAAGAAGGGCGTCGCGAAAAGGACATTTAACTTTGGGTTTCCGATCATTAGGTGGTCTGATCAGGGCTGCTGGAGACTTGGCACAAGCTGCAGGAGAAAAACAAGCAACAAAAGAACATGTTTTGCTTGCAAAATCACGTGCACGTTCCATAGAACAACAATTAGCGGATGAATATGCCCAAAGAAGAAAGGACTATGCTCTCACCAGTAACACCGGTACTTCCATCGCCCGTGTTAATGGTCTGGCTGTTATGGGGGAAGATTCTGGAATAGTTCTTCCTATCATGGCTGAAGTCACACCATCTCAAGGACGTGGGACAATAATTGCAACCGGACAATTACAAAAAATAGCCGAAGAGTCAATAAAAAATGTTTCCGCTATCATTAAGAAATTCTCTGAAAAAGGTCTAACTGATCGTGATATCCACGTTCAATTTGTCCAATCTCATGATGGAATCGAAGGTGATTCTGCGAGCGTTACGGTGGCGACAGCTATCATATCAGCTCTCGAAAATATCCCTGTTAAACAAGATATAGCCATGACTGGGTCTCTTTCTGTTCGTGGAGATGTCCTCCCCGTCGGAGGTGTAACTCATAAAATAGAAGCTGCGGCAAAAGCTGGTATTTCTCGTGTTATCATTCCTAAAGCAAATGAACAAGACGTGCTGCTTTCAAGTGAATATGTTGATATGATCGAAATGGTTTCTGCAACTAATATTTGTGAAGTTCTTGACTTTGCTCTAGTTAATTCTGCCAAAAAAACTAAGCTCCTTCGTAGAATTAAAAAATCTTTTACTTAGTATTCGATTTTACTTCTCAATTATGCTTTCATCAATTGCTTCACCAAAATGACGGGCAGCATGTTCGTAACAAATCAATACTTCATCTCCAATCTCTAAAGCAGTTACTGCTTTGGGGCCTTTCTGGGTGGCCACTTTAACAGTTTCTGCATTCTGCAACAATGTCTCGATTCTATCATTTCCTTTTTTTGTTTCAATTTCAGCTTCAATTCGAAGCATAGGGCGCTTTTCTATCTTGCACCTCCCTACAATGGCTTCTCTAGTTTCTCCCTTGATATTTACAATCTGAATCTCATCTCCACTTTGTAATTCCGCTAGATATCTGGTTTTCCCCCCCAAAGATCTAACGTACGCATGGACTGCACCTGCATTCACTCGAAATGGCCGAGATGCAACATACGGCGATTCTGCAGTCTCTGCGTGCACAAAGAACAGTCCCCGTGCCATAGACCCAATAAGCATGCCCTCTTCTGAATGCATTAAAGAGCCTGTATCTACACATACTCTATCTGCCATACCTGTACTTTTTACAGAAATCACCGTTGCCCATTTTAATTCTAAAGCTTCCCGATCCGCCGCATCTCTTAAATCCACTGTCGATCTGATCTCACTTGGATCGTCCGAATCTATCAATACCCCCTTGGCTCCTATCTCCAATGTCTCAAAAGCTGTTCTAGCTTCTTCGGAACTATTTACTCCAGCTACTAGTTCAGTTTTATCTCCAATTCTCGCAATTAGATTTTCTAGAGGAATAATCTTCCAATCTTCTCCGCTAACTAGTGTGTATTCTCCCACTTTCGCTATCTCCTCTGCCAATGATTCATGCTTTTTTGATAATATTCGAATATATGCCCCATCTGCCCCTCCTCTTCTAACAGCTTTTATGTCTGTAGAATCCGAGAGCTTTTCAGGCAATTCGATAGTACCATCTCCCTCGCTTTTTTTGCCTATAATTATGGCATCAGCTACCTCTTGACTATCCTCTACCCCTTCTGCTTCCATCACTTGGACATCATTGGTAGTAAACGCAGCAATTTTTATATTTCCTAGTTCTCTGACGGCCTTTACGTCCACATCATTCACCAACACCCAATCCACTCCAGCTTCTAACCCTGCAGTTATGCGCTTCTTTTTGGATTCCCAATTCCCTGTATCTGCTTTAAGCCAAACACTCCGTTTCATTTTTCTAACAAACCCGATTTTTCCATGGCTTTCTCAACAGATGCCCCGTTGTGCACTATTTCTACAACTGCACGTGATATTGATTCGGGATCCTTGTGTTGGAAGATGCAACGACCCATTGAAACTCCTGCTGCTCCTGCATCCATTGCCCCTTTCACCATTTCAATAGTCTCTTTGTCTGTTCCCTTCTTTCCTCCTGCTATTACTACTGGCTTGGAAGTTGCAGCGACAACCGATTCAAAACTTTTTGAATCCCCTGTGTAAACAGTTTTTATAATATCCCCTCCGAGCTCTTCTCCAAGACGAACTGCGCGAGAAACATTACCCGGATCTTTCGTATCTACTTCGTGTCCTCTAACATAGCACATTACTAACACCGGCATGCCAAATTCATTGGCATCTTTCGTTATCTTTGCAAGAGCTTCTATTTGGTTTCCTTCGTACTCACTTAGAACGTTTATATGGTACGAAACAGCATCGGCACCAACTTTAATAGCTTCTTCAACAGTCCCAGTCAAACGTTTATCTGCTGGATCTGGGCCCGTATCTGTTGACCCGTTCAAGTGCATAATATATCCTGCATCGTTCTTATTTTGATGAACTCTCTGAGCTATTCCTTTCTGAGAAAGAATAGCATTCACCCCACCTCTTGTAACTGCATCAACAGTCGACTCTACATCTCTCAACCCCTCCACCGCCCCTTGAGTTAAACCGTGGTCTATTGGTACAATGACATATTTGTTATTTTTTCCAATTCTGTATAACCTTGCAGCCGTTCCTGTGTTCATTAGTGTGTTATCGTGTCGCACTCACTGGTTATGTGCGTTACGATTTATTATTCTCAATTCCCTCGCCAATACCACGTACCAATTCTCGAGCTTTTTCCTCTAATAATCGAACCGTATCTTGTTCAATAATTCCCTCCTCTCTACCTTTATCAATTATATCTACAAATACACTTCCTGCTATCACCCCATCTGCGCCAGATTTGATTATTTCTGCCGCATGATCTGAATTACTCACGCCAAATCCTACTGATTTTGGAATATCATATTCTCTTAACCTCTCTAAACTTTCATGCGTAGTCCGACTCACATCTTTGTGAATTCCCGTTGTTCCCAGTCTAGCCTGCACATATACAAATCCTGAAACTTTTTCCATTATTTTTTCTATCCGCTGCTCACGTGTAGTAGGCGCGATAATGAATATTAAATCAATTCCATTCTCTTTGCAAATTTCTAGCAGTACTTCCGCTTCTTCTATTGGCAAATCTGGAATTATCATCCCGTTTATCCCGCATCTCACAGACTCAGAGACAAAAGATTCTACCGGAATTTCTCCATATTGGTAAACTATATTGTAGTATGTCATTACCACTATTGGAACGCCATGGTCCATTTCAGAAACCAACCCGAAAAATTTTCTTGGAGTCATTCCAGCTTCCAAAGATCTATTGATCGCCTCTTGAATTACAGGCCCATCCGCTATCGGCTCTGAGAATGGCAATCCCAATTCTATTATCTTTGCCCCTCCTCGAACAAGTGCTGCTACATATTCTATTGTAGCTTCTTCATTTGGATCTCCCGCTGTAATGTATGGGATTAGTATTGGCCCCTCCCCAAATGCATCAGTAATTATGCTCATATTCCTCTTCCAACCCGATCCGTTGTCCGATTTTTTATTCCCAATCTATGCGATTCTTCCATAACAGTTTCTACGTCTTTATCCCCTCTCCCTGAGAGATTTACAATTACTACCTCTCCGAGGTCTCCTTCCACGTGATTCTCTAGGTATCCAATCGCATGGGACGTCTCGAGTGCTGGAATTATTCCTTCCATTTCCGACAGTAAGAAAAATGCCTCTATTGCCTCTTTATCACCAATAGTTCTTGGGATCACCCGGCCCTCATCAACCAAGTAAGCCAATTCTGGCCCTACCCCTGCATAATCCAATCCTGCAGAAACACTATGCGATTCTACTATTTGCCCATCCTCATCCTGGAGTATTTTTGTTCTCGCGCCGTGCAACACACCTTCCCTTCCTATAGTCAAAGATGCCGAATGATGTGCTATCCTCCCCTCCAGTTTGGTTTCTATACCTTTTCCACCCGCTTCAACTGCAATTAAATTAACCTGATCATCCTGCAAGAAGTTATAGAATGCACCCATTGCGTTCGAACCTCCTCCCACACAAGCAACAACGCTGTCTGGCAACCTTCCCACTTCCTCTTGAATTTGTTCACGTGCTTCTTGTGATATTATTGATTGAAAATCTCTTACCATTTTAGGAAACGGGTGTGGTCCTACGACAGATCCAATCACATAGTGCGTCGTGTCCACGCTCTTTGACCAGTCTCTTAGTGTCTCATTTATCGCTTCTTTTAACGTACCACTGCCTCTCTCAACAGGATTTACCTTTGCCCCATTAATCTCCATACGGAACACATTCGGACGTTGTCTATTGATGTCCTTTTTTCCCATATATATCTCACAATCCAAACCTAGATATGACGCAGCCATCGCAGTTGCAGTCCCATGCTGTCCAGCTCCTGTTTCTGCAATAACTCTCTCCTTTCCCATATATTTTGCTAGCAAACATTGCCCAAGAGCATTGTTGAGTTTATGCGCCCCCCCGTGCACGAGATCCTCTCGTTTAAGATATATCTCCTTCCCATATTTTTCCGACAATCTTTCCGCTTTGTACAACGGAGTAGGGCGTCCTCCAAATTTTTTCAATCGTGCAAAAAAATCATCCATAAAACCATCTTGATTTTTTCTCACATAACTTTCATACGCAGAAGCCAATTCCGATATAGCTGGCATCAATACCTCTGGCACGTATTGTCCCCCATATTTCCCAAATTTAGTACTTTTCATATTTCGATCTGAGCAAACCGTTTTGTGTTTTCTCCTATGTTCCCCTCCATGATGGCCGTTCCGATGAGCAATCCGTCGGCTCCAGATTCATACATCATTATGGCATCTGCTTCATTATTGATGCCACTTTCTGCAATCAAAACAATATCCGAAGGAACTTTGGGCGCAAGTCGTTTGAAAGTGTTTAGATCCACCTCTAGGTTTTTTATATTCCTATTATTTATCCCAATAATATCTGCCCCTGATCGGATTGCCACTTCTATTTCTTCTTCTGAATGAACTTCTACCAACACTTGAAAGCCTCTCTGTTTCGCAGCCAACACTAGTTTATCTATCTCCTCTACAAAACTAGCTATTATCAATATAATATCTGACTCAACAGCATCTAGCTGCATCTCATTCAATATGAAATCTTTTCTCAAAATAGGAACGTCAACCGCCTTTCTCACACGCTCAAGCGATTCTATTGATCCATGAAAATGTTCTGGTTCAGTCAACACTGAGATGGCGGTAGCCCCATTTTTTACCATAGAAATTGCCATCTCCACTGGATCTTCATAACGCACTTTTTCTGTGGTTGGACTTGTGGGCTTTATTTCTGCTATAATTGGAATGTTTCCTTTTTCTCTAGATTTTTCCAATGCCTCTGGTAAAGACCGTGCAGAAACCTCAATCCTCTCGCCCGGGGACTCTCGCCGCTGAGCCGACTCAAGTATAGCCCGAATCTCAGGTGCCAATCTCTCTTTTTTGTTCATTATTGTACGTTTATGGACTTATATGTACATAAGGTTAACTGTTCTGAGGGATTAGTTCTGTTAGAACTATCTTATCATTTTTATTTACTATTTTTCTTTTTTCTAGCTTCTCTCGCTGTTTTATATGCTTCAAAATTACAAATAGGGCATCCTATTTCCCATGGATCTTTTCCCTTATGAATCACTAGTTCGGGGAGTTTATGATCTTCACATACTTTGTCTGATACTTCTATTTCTCCTTCACGTGGAAACGGAAGCGTATATCCACATTCAGGATACCTAGTACATCCAACTAATCGCGATCCGCTTCTCATTCTCTTAACTGCAAGCTCTCCTCTTTCTTGAGGGCCACAATCTGGACAAACCCCAATAATTAGATCCTCCTCTGCTTCTGCATTATCTGCTTCGCAAATGGGACACCCATATACGAACGTCCCCTTTCCTGCAATCATCTTAATATTTTTCAATTTGTGCATTTCACAAACGTCCTTCACGACTAATGGCTCTCCTTTATTGGGTAATGGCAGTGTAAATTTACATTCTGGCCAATTATCACATCCCACAAAAAATGCCCTCCTTTTCTTGCTTCTTCTAACGATCAATTCACTACTGCAATCTGGACATGGTCCTATTGTTTTATCAGCCTTCAAGGCACTTCTTATATGCCCTCCTATCTCTTCTTCCGAGCCCTTTAATTCTACAAAAATTTCAGATAGAATTTCTCTCGATCGTTTGGTAACTTCTTCTAATGTCAAATTCCCTTTGGCTATCTCTGCCATATTTGCTTCAAGTTCTGCAGTCATTTCTTTTGATACTACCAATTCTGCATATTTCTCAACTGCTTCTATGACTCCCCGTGCCAAGTTTGTAGGCTGTGGCGGATTCTCTTCCAAATATCCCCTTTGATACAGTTTTTCTATTGTATTGTGCCTCGTAGATTTAGTCCCTATTCCCATTTTTTCCATGGTTTCAATCAATCTAGCTTGTCCATATCTCCTTGGGGGCTGAGTTTCTTTCTGCTCTACCCATGCTTGTTTCATAGATAACTTAGATCCCTCTTCCACTTGTGGGATATAATTTTCTTCACTTTTGTGATATGGATATACTCTGTGATATCCTTCTTTGACCAACCTTCTCCCACTTACCTTGAATAGTTCACTTTTTGCCTCTACTACTACTCGAAGATGATCCCATTCTGCCGCTTCTGCAACAGTCCCTAGGAACCTTCTAACTATCAGTTCGTAAATTTTCCACTCCATCGGTTCAAGATTTTCCTTTTTTGGCATCTGTACCGTGGGATGAATTGGAGGGTGATCCGTCGTTTCTTTTTTCCCCCTTGTCGGTTTTGCATCTAGCTCTAGAAGGTACGTGGCATCTTCTTTAAACATAGAATTTTTAGAAAGAATTCCCAGCAATTCTCTATGATCTAAGCTTTTTGGATACACTGTATTATCCGTTCTTGGATATGTGATATAACCAGCTGTGTATAGCGATTCTGCTAGGTTCATGGCCCGTTTTGCTACTACTCCTATCCTGCTCGCTGCACGAATAAATTGAGTTGTGTTGAATGGAGTTGGTGGTTCGTCAATTCTAATTTTTTGTTTTACTTCTTCAACTTTTACTTCTCCCACTCCTTTGATAATTTCAAGTATTCTTTCAGACTCTTCCACTGACAGAACTCTGTCGTTTTCTTTCTTCCCATCTGTGAAGAAATATTTCACTTGAAATCCTTTCTCACCCTCTCCTTCTCCCACCTCTGCAAATATTTCCCAGTAATCTTCGGGAATAAATTTATTTATCTCCTTCTCTCGATCGACTATGAGTTTAAGCGTTGGAGACTGAACCCTGCCCACCGAAATAAAATCTTTCCCATACTGTTTTGACGCGAGCGATAGGTACCGAGTCAAAGTAGCTCCCCAAATAAGATCTATGATTTGACGAGCTTCACCCGCTTCTGCCAAATTAAAGTCAATTTGTTCTGGATTATTAAAACTATCTTTTATCTCTTTCGAAGTAATCGAAGAAAATCGGACCCGTTCTATCGGAGTTTCTTGATTCACTCTTCTAACAATTTCGTATGCCTCTTTTCCAATTAATTCACCCTCTCTATCATAGTCTGTTGCCACAATCACTTTGTCTGCCTTCGAACTAACTTCCTCTAATACTTTTACAATATCTGCTCTGATAGGTTTCTTTATGATCTCCGCTTCAATCAGTTCTTCTGGATCTATTTTATTCCAATCAGAATAGTTTTTTGGAAAATCCACTCCGACCACATGACCCGAAAGCCCCATGCATTTTGCTCCATCCCACTCATAAACATTGATTTTATTTATTTTTCTAACCTTGGCAGAATTATCTGATAATATCTCAGCAACCCGTCTGGCAGCTATTTCCTTTTCCGATACAATCAATTCCATCTTTTTTCCCCTCTATTTTTTTCCGAACACTCTGGCCGTCGAGCTCAAGCTATTGTAAATCTTTCTTTTCTATTTCATCATCATCTAGAATCTTTTTTAGGATTTGATTAATGATCGTTGGATCTGCATTTCCTCGTGTTTTGGCCATCACTTTTCCAACCAAATAATTCATGGCATTCGATTCGCCTCTATCATAATCTTCTACTGCGGATTTATTTTCTTCGATCACTTCTAAGATAATTTTTTTAACCTCTTTCCCACTACTAATCTCCAATTTTTCTTGATTAATTACCTCTTCTGGGCTGACATTCTCATCCAACATTTGACGTAATATAATCGATCTAGCATTTTTTTCTGTGACTTTTTCTTTAGATACTAAATCTATTAACCTTCTAAATTCATCTAGTCTATCTATTGTATCTTCTATATTCATACCCCGGTAGTTGAGCTCTCCAAGTATGATATCTGCCACCCACCTAGCAGCAAGATCTGGCTCAAATTCTTCAACTATTGCCTCATAAAACTCCGCCACATCCCTCGTCGAAGTCAATTTGGAAGCTACTTCTTCTGTGAGCTTATACTCTTCATAAAATCTTTTTCGTTTGGCTTCTGGCAATTCTGGAATTTCTATATTTCTCACATATTCTTCCCACCACTCCCCTGTTAAACTAGGGAGATCAAACTCAGTAAAATATCTATAATCCCCTTCTGTTTCTTTCGCCCGCATAGATATAGTTATCCCCCGATTTTCATCCCAATGTCGCGTTTCTTGTTTAATTTCCCCCCCGTGCATGATGGTATTTTTTTGTCGACTAATCTCATACACTAGTGCTTTCTCTGCCCCTTTATAACTAGATATATTTTTTATTTCAATTCTCTCTGCAGATTGCAAAATCTCCCGATCAATAGTACCATCTTCATTCACATCCGACCCACGAATCAATGAAATATTTGCATCCGCTCTTAATGACCCATCTCTAGTAGGGTCAAATACACCTAGATATTCTAAATCTTCTTCTAACTTGGCCAAAAATAATCTCACCTCTTTCGGGGCACGCAAATCGGGTTCTGTCACAATTTCTACCAAAGGAATCCCCGCTCTATTATAATCTACTAGTACATATCCCTCTCCTCTTTTTCCTTCAGATATGTGCTGTAAACTCCCGGGATCTTCTTCCAAGTGAGCACGCTCAATTCTTATTTTTCGTCGATTACCCTCCACATTAATTTCTATTTCCCCATTTGTACAAATGGGTTCATCGTATTGTGTGATTTGAAAACCTTTGGGCAAATCTGGATAAAAATAATTTTTTCGATGAAATGAAGTCTCTCTAGAAATATCTCCCCCAATTGCCTTACCTATTTTAACAGCCGCCCTGACTGCTGCTTCATTTAACGTAGGTAGGGTACCCGGAAGGCCCAAACAAATAGGGCACACATTCGTATTAGGATCTATAGTCATTTCCGTACTACACCCGCAGAAAATTTTAGTATCAGTTTCAAGTTGAACATGAACTTCTAGCCCAATTACTGGAACAACATCACTCTCTCCTATCTGGACCATTTGTTCCAAATTCGACGTGGAAGCGTTAAAGTATACTGTTATTTTATTTGTGTCATCAAAAAACCAAGAAGTATAAGCAACTGAAACTCCCATAAGTGGCATAGAGTGCACGATTAAACTCCCCTTTAACACACCACTCACGAGCAACTATGTACATCGAAAAGCTCGTCCTAGATAATTTCAAAAGTTTCGGCCGAAAAACTGAAATACCTTTCTACGAAGATTTCACCACTATCAGCGGCCCGAACGGATCTGGAAAATCAAATATAATCGATGCAATTTTATTCTGTTTAGGTCTCTCTCGAAGCTCCCGAATACGGGCAGAAAAATTAACCGATCTTATCTATAATCCTGGAACCGAGTCCAGTTCCCCACCCCCCAATGAATCCACAGTCGAAGTTATTTTAAATAATACCGATGGATCACTCCCCGACGAACAATTAATTTCCATCCTCGGATCGGACCGAGTAGGAGATACATCTCATATACGCATAACCCGTCGTGTAAAAAAAACCGCTAAAAATTATTATTCTTATTATTATGTGAACGACCGTCCTGTCAAGCTATCTTCTATCCAGGATCTACTCTCTCAAGTTGGCATCACTCCCGAAGGTTATAATGTTGTTATGCAGGGCGATGTAACCAGCTTAATTCAAATGACTCCTCTCCAACGAAGACTCATCTTAGATGAAATAGCAGGAGTCGCAGAATTCGACAATAAAAAAGAAAAATCGCTCATTGAACTTACCACTGTTGAAGAACATATCTCCACCGCAGAAGTTCATATAACTGAAACGAAAAAACAACTTACCAAACTTTCCGTCGAACGAGAAGTCGCTCTAAAATATCAAAAACTCCGAGAGCAAAAATCGATTTTATCTGACCATTTGAAGGCCGCAGAACACTCCACCAAATCAAATGAGCTTAAAGAGCAACTTCAATCTATATTCGTTGCAGAAAACCGCCTCGCCACTATTACACAAAAATTCAAAATCCTATCCGAATCCGTAGAGTCTCTAGAATTGGAACTTGAAAAATTGAGTCTCCAAGTAGAGCTCAAAGGTGGGAAAGAACAGTTTTCTTTGCTTAAAGAAATCGAGGGAATTAAAGGCAACATAGCTAGATTTGAAGGTGAGTCTCTATCAACACTAAATCAAATTAAAGAAACTGAGGTCATCAGAAGGACTGCCTTCATCGAACTTGATAAAAAACAAGAGTCTTCTTCTGAAATTGAAACCAGAATTCGAGACCAGAAATTAACTAAATCTGCACTATTAATCGAGTTGGAATCGCAAAAAAATCAGCTACATACCATTCAATCAAAAATTGAAAATCTAGGTTCTGAATTTGAAGATTTTCAAAATCAATTAACCGACCTCAAAAATCAGCTAACTTCTGCTCAAGAAGATAGATATCTCTGTCAACGTGAACAAGATAGATTACTCGACGAAGCTCGTCGTAGGTCAAACGAAATAGAAAGTATTTCCACGGAATTAGAGCAAGTCATCTCTCGCTTTCCCGAATTTGAAAATTTACTTGACAATCTACAATCAGAACTCGAATCCACTCAATATTCTCAACTGAAAATTGAGGAAGATTTATTAGAATTACAACGGGAAAAAACTTTTTTAACTGATAAGTCGGATTCACTCTCCATCGATATAGCCAAATCTAAAAAAGCTTATTCAGAATTCGAAAATAAGATAAAAAACAAAGGGGTTTTATCCTTTAATAGGGCTGTCATGTCAATCCTCGGAAGTGATATTCAAGGTGTACATGGAACCGTTTCACAGTTAGGGACTGTGGATAAAAAATATTCACATGCCTGTGAAATAGCAGCTGGATACCGACTTTCACACATCGTCGTTGAGAGCGACCAAGTTGCTCAAACATGCATTGATTATCTCAATAAAAACAATGTTGGACGGGCAACCTTCTTACCTCTCAACCGAATAGACAAACCCACGAAAAATGAACTCAAAAATAACCCTGGAATTATCGATTTTGCTATTAATCTAGTTAATTTTGATCCCATTTATGCCAACATCTTTTCTCATGTTTTTGGCTCCACAATTGTTGTCGACAATTTAAAAAACGCACGTTCCATCTTGGGCAGGCACCGAATTGTAACTCTTTCTGGTGATCTCATTGAATCTTCTGGAGCTATGACCGGGGGGCCTCTTCACCGTGTAAGGTACAGCTTTTTAACCGATGATGAGGCCCATCTCCAAAATATGGCTAATGAACTTATTCAATTAGAATCTCAACAATCTCCTCTCCTCGATTCTATACGATCCATCGAATCCAATCTCGAATCAACTCGAGAAAAACGAACCGAGCTACTTGATAATATGCGTGGAGTGGAGTATCATCTAGATCAGGTACGCAAAGACTATCAAGATTTTTCCTCCCGATCATTGCCCCTTGAAACCCGTCTCAATG
>JAPYRM010000004.1 GCA_029941175.1 Halobacteriales archaeon | reverse complement strand
CATATGGATATGTATAATGCTTTGAAAAAAAGCGGAAAAGAAATTCCGAAAAACGAACAAAGATTGCTGATCGGACCGTGGGCCCATGAATCATATATGGGGTATGCGAATGATAGAGTGGGAGATAAAGTATTTGGACCCATAGCATCTAGTGCTGCAGGGTTTGTTGGACCATTTATATTTGCGTGGTTTGATGCGTGGTTGAAGGGTGAAACTGAGAAACTCAAAGAGTTGCCTCTTGTTCGCTATTTTGATATAGGATCTAGAGAATGGACCAATGCAGATACATGGCCTCCAGAAGGTAGAGATATTAGATATTACTTGCATAGTTCGGGACAAGCCAACACGAGATTTGGCAATGGTACTTTACTGTTGGATACCCCAGATACGCAAAGTCCAGATAGTTATCAGTATGATCCACTTGATCCAGTTCCAACCAAAGGGGGTCGGATTCAAATGCCAGAGGTACAAGAAGCAGGAGTAAAAGATCAATCGGTGATTGAAGAAAGAGAAGATGTGTTGGTATACACAACTCCGTACTTAGATAAATCTGTGAAGATAGCAGGTCCCGTTGAAGCAAGATTATTCATATCTAGTTCAGCAGTGGACACAGATTTCACAGCGAAACTGGTAGATGTAGAACCAAATGGTTACTGTGGAAATGTTACAGAAGGTATCTTGAGAGCTAGATACAGAGATTCAATGAAACAGGCTAATTTCATGGAGCCTGGAGAGGTATATGAAATTTCTGTGGACCTGTGGCACGTTGCCCATACATTTAAACCGGGACACAAGATTAGATTAGAAATTTCTTCGAGTAGTTTCCCTAGATGGGATAGAAATTCAAATACCGAAATCCAACCTTGTGATGCGACGGTAGGGGATATGCAAATCGCCACCAATACGATCTACCATGAGCCAGAAAAGGAATCTTCTCTATCTCTTCGTGTGGTGGAATAAAGCTACAAACTATAATTTTTTGTGGGTTGAAAGTCCATGTTCTATGAGAGAGGGAAGGACTTTTTGAGGAGATAGGGGTAGCTCTCTAAAACGAACTCCTGTTGCATCATAGATAGCATTGGCCATTGCAGCAGGGAATGGTAATAATGCACCTTCTCCGGCACCTCTTTGTCCATGTGAAGTGGCAGGATCGGGGGATTCTATTTTATGCATTTTGGTTAGTAAAGGTACATCTACAGTAGTTGGAAGATGGTAGTCAACTAGAGTTCCATTGTGAGGATATCCATGAGCATCATAAGTGAAATTCTCGAGTAAAACGTCCCCAGTTGCGTGTCCGATACATCCTTGAATTTGTCCCTCGACTAAGAGTGGATTGATCACACAGCCTAGATCCTCTGCGACACATATATCAACTATATCTATATCGCCAGTACCTAGATCTACGTCTATGATAACGCCGACAGAGGAATGGGTGTAGGTATGAGAAACATTTCCCAATCGGGTATTTGGATCTACGGTTTGTGCTTCTAAACTTTCGAAAGTTGCGTGACCTACTAGAGACACTCCGATTTCTTTTTGGTCCAGCTTAGTGGAAGGGTCATCGAATCTAGCACGATGGGCAAATTCTGTGAAGTCCATTCCATGGTCTGGGTCAGATGAATCAAATATTTTATCATCCGAGAGGACTACATTTATAGGATCTATTTGCAAGAATTTGGATGCAATTTTAGTGATTTTTTCTCGAAGATTTTCTGCTGCTTTCGCGGTAGCGCTTCCAATGAAAACTGTGCCCCTATCGGCACCTACACCGTGACCATCTGCGATTGTGTCTGTATTTCCGGTTATAACTTTGATTCTCTCTTGAGAAACACCTAAAATTTCTGATGCTATTTGGGCGAGACTAGTTTCGGTTCCCTGACCAACACTAATAACGTCAGAATATATGTAAACTGTGCCTTTGTTATTGACCTCAACAGTAGCTTTAGAAAAGTCAGAGTTGGCACCTTTTTTTCCATTTCGTTTGACAGAAACGGCGATTCCCATGCCCCGGAGTTTATTTTTTGGGGGTGGGGTTGAAGGAGGAGAGAGAGAATCTCTTACTGCGTTAATACAAGAAGGTAAATCGGTGTTTCTCCATTTAATTCCAGTTGCTGTTGTAAGTGGCATTTGCTCCTTGGTAGCTATATTTTGCAATCTTAAATCGATAGGATCTCTATTGAGTTTTCTAGAAAGTGCATCAACGAGTTGTTCTCTGACGAAGGTATACTGTGAGTCGCCGAACCCCCTAACAGCTCCAGAAGGTACTACATTTGTATAAACAACTTTTCCAGATATATTTTGGTGTTCGATTAAGTAGGGACAAGCTGCGAGAAGTCCAGGTGTTTCAGAAGTGTGAATGCCATATGAAGCATATGCCCCAGTGTTTTGGATCATATCGACCGTGAGTGATATAAAATTCCCATTTTTATCTGCGGTTAAGCACGCCTTAAAATGTTCTTCTGGTCGGCCCCGTCCCGTTTGCAATTCTTCCAATCGGTCGAGAATTATTTTTACGGGTTTACGAGTTGCGATGGTGAGTGCAGCGGCGCAAATTTCATGAGAGAGTAATTCTGCTTTAGTGCCAAAAGAACCACCAATATCGGGGACGTCCCAGGTGACAGTCCCGGGTTCAAACCCAAATATAGTTTCTAGATGCGTTACCATTGAATGGGGTTTTTGATTAGGGGAATGGATAGTCAGCCCTCTTCCGGGTGTATAGCTAGCTATAACACCGTGGGGTTCGAGTGCAGAGGGACTAGTTCGGTTGGTCTTGAAGGAACCAGATACAGAAATATGAGGATATTTTAAAGCGGTTTGAATATCCCCAGTTTTGATTGAAAAAGAATGTAATAGGTTTCCTTTGACAGAGGAATTAGGATCCAGATCCAGACGGGGATGTAATATAGGGGATGTAGATGACAGAGCGTCTTCTACACTAGTAACTGCGGGGAGAGAGTTGTAGACTATATTAACAGCTTCGGATGCTTCAAGCGCTGTGTGGGCGTCTTGGGCTAGAACTATTGCAACTTCATCGCCAACATAACGAGCCCTATCGATAACAAGAGGCTCCTCGTCAAGAATATCATGTCCAAAATGATTAGAATTCAGATAAGGAGATAGATCTTCCCAGGTCCAGACCAATTCGACTCCAGGAATAGAGAGAGCGGAAGAAATATCTACTGAAACGATTTCAGCGTGAGGATGTGGGCAACGAACAAAACGTGCATGGAGCATTCCGGGGAGGGCCATATCATCGATGAAACTGCCAGAACCAGTGACAAAAATTTCCCCTAATTTTGAAGGAATCCGAGAACCTATCGAATTTGTCATAGAGGGTTCTAATTAAAAGAAAGAGATAGATACATCGGAGAAAGCATTATACGTATCTTTCGAAGATCGTTTTTGCCAATCTCTTGCCTATATTCCCTCCATAATCTGCAAGAAATACATTGAAGATTCCGATGTAAAGGAGCCAAATGAGTAAAACATTTACAAACATGACTCCGGGACCGGGGTAACCCCAACCACCATATCCAGCGATTCCATCGACACGGAATATAAAAAGGGGCGATAATACAAGAATATCTATTGTTAACATAACTATAGCGAATAAGGTTTGTCGTAAGAGGCGGTGCATTGATTTTACCTAACCCCTATATGACGTGCTAGTGGATAAAACTACAGGAAATGAAAAAGGGGTTATTTAGATAGATTGAGAAGTGCTACACGTTCGAGAACTAATGATTCTATATCGGCGGAAGAAACTTCAAGTTCTGCGGGGGTTATGTCGAAAAAAGTGCAAAGCAATTCTATGTTTTGAATGGGTTTTATCACATCTGAGGACAGAATTAACTCCCGTAATGAATTAGAAGAAATGGTCTCTTTTTCTCCGTAGATAACTATTACGATACCGGTGGTTTCGGGGTTGATGCACATCTCCATCGCACGATTTATTTGGCGCCTTCCTGAAGCATATAAAAGAAGTTCTACTGCGGGATCTTTAGCGATTGAATCTTCACGTTCGAACGCTCTTTTAGAGTATTTGGTTGCCAAGGTTAGATGAGATTTTCCGGCTATGTATCGAGCATCGAAAGATTGAATGACACATTCGTGTTCAGTGGCTATTGCAGTTAGATTATCAAGAAATGAAGAAGCGTCCTTGGAGATTATATATCCTTCAAGAAGAATCATTTGAAGTCTCCTAGATTTGCTTGTTCTTCATCTTCCTGATCGGACGGTGTTTGGTTTTTTATAGAAGAAAATGGCCGGGTGGGAATAGAATCTAAAGAGGAGTCCGTACGCCCTGCGTTTCGGAGAATTTGTTCGGTGGTGAGCCTTCTTCCAGAAAGGGCATTGAGGATAAGTTGTTTGTCTGCTGTGCGTAAATCAGATCGTGTGTGGATTCCGTGGTTGAATAATTGCCTCGCCCGAATCCTGCCGATTCCTTCAACTGCAACTAGTTCAAGTAACTCTTCTTTTACCCCATATTTAACCCGTCTTTGTAGATTCCGAATGGCAGAAGTCGATTGTAGATCTAAAGAGATGGCAAGTCGCTCTGTTGCCCGAAGTAGCCAATCTGCAGTATCTATTTTAGAGCGTATGTCTCCAGGTCCCATTCGATAACGTTTGGTAATTGTCTCTTCATCAGTTTCCGCGGTCCAATCTTCTATCATTTTTGCTGTTTTAAGAGCAGATAGCCAATCTTCCCAATGGGGATCGAATTCAGAGGGAGAAGATCCTAATAATTCTGATTGATGTTCGTAAGCTAATTGGTAATAAAGCTCTCGGTCTCCAGACTTGAGATATAAAGGGTAAGTATCCGGGGTTCGGCTGATTAGATGATATATACTTAAAGGGCTAGGATTTTCAGAAGTTTTTAGTCCATAAATTATTTCTGCTGCAGACATTGGGTCGAGGTAGATGCGAGATACTTCTTCTCCTATTTTGGTAGCTACAATATCACTATTCGATATGGTGAGAAAGCCATTGACTTCCAAATATTTGAGTACAGAATGCGTAACAAGTTTTAATCTCCTTGTATCAGTTGTTTGAGCGGCGTAGAGAGTTCCATCTAAAAAATCTAGGAGTCCTTCTGTAGTAGTAGCAAATCCAGTAGCTATGGCGGATAAAATATGAGTTCTTAAAGCAGGTTCTACAGCTAATTTTGATTCGATTGATTCGGGTTCTGCTCCAATATATCGATCGAAAAGTTCATTGAATTCGTCTGGTCCAGAAGCCAACAATATTGCTTCTCCGTAGGGATCTAAGTTAGGACGTCCAGCACGGCCAAACATTTGATGCATTTCTATGACAGAGAGAGGTTCCATACCACCACGGAAGGAATTGTATCTACGCCAATCTCGAACTATAACACGTCTACTGGGCGTATTGACTCCAGCTGCCAGAGTTGGAGTGGCGCATACAACTTTTATTGTGCGTTCTCGGAATGATTTTTCAACCAATCTACGATGGTTATTCACCAATCCGGCGTGGTGGAATGCAGATCCCTTTTCGATAGAGCTAGCTAATGTATTAGCCAGTTCAGTTTCGCCTTCTTCTCGGACTTGGTTTGCTAGTTCGATTAGGTTTGGTTTGGTTTTATTAATAAAGCTGTCAGTGACGCTAGAGATTTTTTTGGCTGCAGATTCTGCGTTCCTGCGAGAACTTACAAAAACTAGAGCAGATCCATCTTCTTGTAGAACATCGTGAATTATATCCTCAACAGGGTTGGATTTTTTAGGAATGTCACGAGTAGTTCCGTCATCAAAATGGATAGAGCCATCATGATAAACACCGGTTCGAAGAGAAATGGGACGCCAAGAGGATTCGATCAGGGTTGCGTCGAGCCAGGTTGCGATTTGACCCGCATTTCCAATAGTTGCGGACAGACCCACTATTTGGATATCGGGATTGATGTGGATGAGTTTTGACAAAGTCATTTCTAGAGTGGGGCCTCTAGAAGCATCGTCTAGAAGGTGAATTTCATCTGCGACGACGCAAGTTAGATCAGAAATCCAAGGGGTAAAATTTCGAATTAAAGAATCTACTTTCTCAGAAGTTGCGACTATGATATCCTTGGTTGCGAGCCAGTCATCGGTACTTTCATAATCTCCAGTTGAACTCCCTACAGAGATATCAATGGCATCAAATCTATCGAATTCTTGTTTTTTTTCATTGGCTAGAGCTCGCAATGGGACTATGTAGAGGGCTTTGCCCCCGCGGGCTATTGTAGAAAGCATTGCTAGTTCTGCTATGAAGGTTTTTCCACTGGCTGTTGGGACACTAGCTACGATACTATTCCCCCGAGTGATGCCCGCTTCGACAGCGAGGATTTGGGGAGGGTAGAGTGTGTGTACACCACTGGATTTGAACAATGCTATTGCATGATCAGGCAGATCGGATATGTCATCTACATTCACGTATGTTGTTAATAAGAAGTTAGCGAGAGTAATGAGTATGGTGGATAGAATCTTCAAATATTGGTTGTGAAATCTCGGCATACATAAGACAGGCTAAGACGAAAGGGTAGATATGAAAATAGAATTTGATCGATATACATGCACGGGAATGTTTCAATGTGTTCACGAGTGGGAAGTATTTCAGAAAAATCTTAAACATGGGAAAGCGGACTTGAGAAATTCAATAGAAGAAAGAGAGAATATATTCACAATAGAAGTTCCAAAAGGAGAAGAATTTGAGGCGGAAATGGCCGCTCGGGTCTGTCCAGTCGATGCTATAAAATTATATGATGATGAAGGAAATCGGATTGTGTGAAGTGTTTGGGTAAACTATTTTAGAAGGGCGTACTCAGAAACTAATTTTTCTGCTGATTTTTTGAGGGCATCTTTCTCAGAATTGGAGAGGTCCCACTCAAGGATTTCTTTCATTCCAGCAGAATCGAGATGGGCAGGAACGCCAAGGCTAACATCAGATAAACCATATTCACCGTCAAGGACTACAGAACAGGGTAAAACTTGATTGTTGTTTTCTATGATAGCGGCCACCATGTGATATAGTCCGGCAGATGGTCCCCATTGAGTAGCTTTTTTCTGTTCAATTACACGCATGGCAGATTCTTTTAGACTAGAAAGAATAGATTCTTGTTCATCATTTGAAAACGAGGGCGTGGTGTCTCCAGGGAGCTTAATTTGGGAAAAAATAGGCACTTGTGAATCGCCATGTTCGCCTAAAATTGTTGCGTCGATATCAGTTACAGGGAGAGAAAGAGTTTTAGAAAGTGTGTAACGAAATCGTGCAGAATCAAGAATACCGCCAAACCCAAGCACGCTTTCACGGGGGCGATTGCCCGATTCAAATACGTATCGGTTTAGTAGATCCACGGGATTAGTTGTGATAATTGATATGAAATCGTCGTTGTATTCTAAAATAGAATCAAGAATAGAATCTAAAATGGCCGTGTTATCAGTGGCTAGATCAATTCTAGTTTGTCCAGGTTGTCTTGGTTTTCCTGCAGTGATAACGATGATATCGGAGTTTTCCGTATCAGCATATTCTCCGCAGGAGACATCGGTGTCAGAATGATATGCTAAGGCATGATTTGTATCTTCTACTTGTCCGACTGTGAAAGAGTGTTTTGAAGGAATGTCGATATATACTATCTCATCGACTATAGATTGGACTGCTAAGTGATATCCAAATGAGGAGCCCACCGTTCCTGCTGCGCCAACGATAGAAATTTTTACCATTACCAGAAACAACTCAGCCGGATATTTAAAATGCTTCGAAAATGAACGGAGAAATAACTGGTTCTTCGGAGGATTTTTCCCCCGATAGATTTTTAGAGATATCAATGGCAAAAATTGATAAAGATGCAGAAAAGGAAAAACTTCGTTTGCAGTTTGAGAAAGAAGCTAAAAGTAGAGAATCCTCCCAGGTGATGAGTTCTCTATTATTACAGGGAGCGACTATGACTAGAAAACACTGTAAAACGTGTGGAGATCCTATTTTCCGTCAAGAGGGAGAAGAGTTTTGCCCAGGTTGCAGAAAAGGAGAACAAGCTGCAGCTGAGAAAGAGGTAGATGGTCAAAAGGAACAAAGTGGACGGAAAGAGGCGGGAGCGCAGCTAACAGGGGCACGAACTGCAATAATGGATAAAATAGAAGAGCTCACTGAGAAAGTGGAACAGGAAGAAGATATACAGAAAATGAAAGAATATCTAAGTGCGATGAAGGAAGCTGTTGAAGTTCTTCGGATGATGGATGAAATTGGAAAATAGCAATATTTGTTTTGTGGGTTTATCTAGCCTAGTCAGAATAGGGAGGCGTAGAGACAAATAACTGTTAGAACGCCTAATATAGCAATTGGCTGTAGTGGGATTTGCTCACTGAAACCGCGAATTTTTCCGGAAATAACGGTGGCTCCCAAAACGATTAATCCAATTGCAGTGGCTAGAAGGATGGCTTTCATAGCGTCGACGCTGGTTACCGTGACACTACAATAGAGGTGGATGATACCAACGGCGATGGTGGATCCTCCAAGGGGAAGCCGCAGGGCGGCGAGTTGGTTAACAGATTTTTTGTCAACCTTGCCGAATATTCTTTCGTTGAACCCAACTGGGTCGAGATTCATCATTATTCCCATAATGACGCACACTGCGCCTACTATTTGCATGGATATTACAGTTACCATGAAACGTAGTGGATTTGATTGGACATAGACATGGCGATGGTTCTCAATAAAACTCTTTTAAATAACAGATGCGTCACGAAGAATAGGGTGAGGAAGTGATTTTCTTAATACGCTCTGCCGTTATTTTTCCAACCCCTTTTACTTGTTGAAGTTGATTTTCGCTAGCTGACATGATAGCTTCGACAGTATCAAAGTGTTCTAACAAGAGTTGAGCGGTTATGGGGCCTATTTCTGCCATTGAAGAAACTACATATTCTTGTTGTTCGGAGAGGGTTTTTTGTGATTTTGATCCATGAACTTGTATAGATCTTCCTGTAGAAATTTGTTCTCTGCGTGCGATTATTTCAAGCATCTGTGCAGTGTCGTTTTCATCAGAGGTCCTCAATACACTAGCGCCAAAATTTATTGCGAGCGATGCCATGGCCCCTCTGATCGCGTTAGGGTGTATATTTCGCCTAGAGTATAGAGATCCCTCTCCTTCTATAATAACAAGTGGGCGGGAGTAATTTTGAGATAAGTTTTTCACTTGATCAAATAAAGATCGGTCGCTTCCAACAAGTGTATCTAAGAAATCATCTATCGTTTTTCGCTCGACTGCGACGCGGTCAGAGAGGATATAATCCCCCACGGCGAGTGTTTCTAGTTTGATCTGTATATTTTCTTTGGAAGATAGTTGCTTGGTTATTGAAGAATTTAGCTCCCTTTGATCGATGACGATTTCAATTTTTGGTGAGGAGTCAACAGTAGTAAAATCTGTGAGTGTGGGTTGAGCAGGGGAGGGAGGATTTGTAGGGGACGGGTTAGTGTTTAATTTTGCAATAGAAGATCTTAAAGATCTTAGTTCGTTGTGCATTTGTTGTTCTCTTTTTCGAGAGATCCAGAAGTAGGTTTCATCGCGAGTGTCATTCGCGATGATAACAGCTACCTTTCCTTGAGTCCCCCGCCCAGTTCTTCCTCTACGTTGTATGGTCCGAATAGCTGTTGGGACAGGTTCAAAGAAAATAACTAGATCTACGTCAGGAATATCTAGACCTTCTTCGGCGACAGAAGTTGAAACTAAAACGTTGAAATCCCCATTTTTAAATTTAGAGATTGTTTCATGTTGCTGTTTTTGAGTCATTCCAGAGGACCCATCCCTAGTGGTTTGTCCAACAAATCGTTCTGTTGGAAAAATGGGGGATAAAAATTCAGTGAGAGAATCTGCAGTATCTCGTGATTCGGTGAAAACAATGACTCGTACGCCGCCAGCAATCCCAAGTTCCTCCGCAATTAGAACACGAACGGTTTCAAATTTCGGGGGGAGTCCTTGATGTTTTTTTGCAAGATGTTTTGCTTGCTGAGTTAATGGGTCGGATATAAATCTCTGAGCTGCTTTTGAAGCTCCAGAGGTTCGAGATGCATTCTTTTGACGTTCAAGGTACTGATTTAATGCATCTACACTTTGGGTTTCTACGTAGTTGATGCCAACTTTTATTTTCCTTAGTTCTGCGTGTAGGGAAAGGGCTTCATAACCATCCCCATTTCCTGCATCGATTTGAGATTGAATCTGAGATCTAAGTTGTTGAAGATCGCGTTCGGATAGACTGCTAGAGGAGGGGATAGAAATTCCGATAGATTTCATTCGAGAGAGGCGTTTTTTCATTAGATTTCGGAGTAAGTTTCTAATTTCTATTGCCTCAGGGGATAGATTTACCCGGACCCATTCGATATTAGTTTTTCCAGCAAAAGGAGCAACTTCTGCATCCTCTTCTGTGAGTATTTCAGTTTGGGAAAGAGAGAGGTTGTTGCAAACTGCAAGAATGGATTCAATATCATTTCCGGGAGATGCAGATAAACCAGTTGAAAGAGGGTTTAATGCATCAGTAACGTATCGTTCGGAGATGTAAGTGTATGCATAGTTTCCAGTTGCCCGATGGCATTCGTCAAAGGTGCAATGGACTACATCTTTGAGTGAAATTCTCCCACCAATTAGATCATTTTGGATGACCTGGGGTGTTGATACGACGATGGTGGCCCTATCCCACATTTCACTACGTTGCTTTGGAGGAATTTCTCCGGTGAAAGATACAATATCGGATGCAGATATGTTTAGCCAGTTTCGGTAATCGGTTGCGTGTTGATGTACGAGTGGTTTGGTGGGAGCAAGAAGCAATGATTTGCCTCCAAACTGGTTCAGTCGGTAGACAGTTACTAATAGACTAATTGCAGTTTTTCCGAGGCCAGTTGGTAAGCAAACTAGAGTGTTTTCAGAAAGTGATTTTTCGGCTAGTTTTAATTGGTATGATCGCGACTCAAGGGTTCCAGGACGTATGAGCGGGTGCTGAACATTAACTGAATTTTTTTCTTGCATCCCAATTCAATCTGTAAATTCGAAACCTATGGTGTTAAGGTATTCGTCTAGGACTATCCAAGATCGGAAAAGGTGGATGATCCATTCCGAAGGCTTTCCAATATAGTAGGGATAGAGTTAGCTTCTACCCTTATTTGGGTTGCGGAATTTCGCTCTCGGAGGGTCACTGTGTGGTCTTCAAAGTATTGGTGATCAATAGTAACGCAAAAAGGAGTTCCGACTTCATCTTGGCGGCGATAACGTTTCCCAATACTACCAGATTCGTCGTGAGTAACAGAGAAACCACTTGTGCGGAGATTTGAAGCCATATCTTGTGCAATCATATCTAGGTTATCTCGAGTTAGTAGAGGGAATATACCTACAAATGTTGGGGCAATAGAAGGAGGAAGAGAAAGTAGAAATCGTGTTTCACCGTCGATGGTATCTTCATGGAAAGAATGGGCGAGTATGGAGTAAATAATTCTATCGATGCCAAAGGAAGGTTCAATCACATGAGGTAGTATATGTTCGCCGTTTATGGTGGTTTCCTCAGTGGTAGGGTGGAGATGCTTTGAGAGAATTGAATGTATAGTTCCGTTTATATCTACATTTATTTCAGAGGAATCAAAAATATTGGAGTTGGACGTTGCCATTTCATCTATTCTGGATAGAATTTCGGGGGCTAATTTTCCGAAAGTTGGTCCGAAGTAATCCATATCAGGGTTTAGGTTAGTTTGTATTTTTTTCTGAGGTTCGTCGAAGGGAATAAACATTGTAAAGTCATCCGAAGAATGGGTGTTGTGTTTAGAAAGATCATAATTTCCACGATGGGCGAAGCCAGTTATTTCGATCCAATCTCCATCGATTTCTACTTCAGCGTCCCAACAATCGGAAGCATAGTGTGCTAATTCATTAGGCATGTGCTGACGGTATCGGAAACGGTTGAGGTCGATGCCAATGGAATTATACCAGTCGGTGGATAGTTCCAAATAATATGCTAGCCATCGATTCGAAATTATGTTTTGATCTAGTGCTTCCCTAGCTGTTACGGATTCTAGAGTCCCATTTGATTTTTGTTGAGAAACAGAATAGAGAGGGAGTTTAGTAGTTGTTGGGGCAATTGTTGGCCCAATGTCTGTAGGGTGAATGAATAATTCTAATTCCGCTTGTGTGAATTCTCTTAACCGAGTGAGACCCTTCCTGGGACTAATTTCATTTCGGTAAGAAGTTCCTATTTGGGCGACACCAAACGGTAATTTTCCACGTGCATAAGAGGATAATCTTGGAAATTCAACAAAGATTCCTTGTGCAGTCTCGGGGCGGAGATATCCGGGGGTTTGAGAACCTGGACCAACTTTCGTGGCGAACATTAGATTGAATTCCTGTAAAGTTGAATCGTCTAATGTATTTTTGCAGGAGGGACAAGTGAGAGAATACATAGAAAGGAATTTTTTGAATTCTTGGACAGAAACGTCTGAAGATTGAGAAAGCGTGTGTTGACTTTCGAGCAAATGATCGGCTCGATAGGAGGTTTCGCATGTTGAACAGGTTATTAGAAGATCGTCGAATCCATCTAGATGGCCTGACGCTTTGAATACCGGAGAGGGAGAGATTGTGGGAGTTGAAATTTCAAAATGGCCTTCGCCGATTACAAATTTTGCCCTCCAGGAATTTTCTATGTTGCTTTTTAATGCGGCCCCCATAGGGCCATACACATAGAATCCTGCTAGTCCGCCGTAAGAATCGTTTGCGGAGAAAAAGAAACCCCTACGTTTGGCTAGTTCGTTTAAATCGTCTACGTTGGTCATGGGTTTTAATTACTATCTTTTAGCTTGTGAAAGGTGGGTGATGAAAAGGATTTCGACCGACTGTCTGAATTAAAATAAAGGATCCTTTATGTTTAATTGGAGAAGTATTTCGACGGGTTTATGTTAAATGACAGCAATTCGCACGATATGGTAAGTGACTTGACAAGAGTACCAAGAAGTAGGGATAGTCACGAGGTTATGGCTTCTATTGATACAGATGGAGAGACTCCAAATCTCATAATAGCGGATATTACAGAAGATGGAGCTTGGATATGTGCTTCTATGTTTGATTCCATCATATTACAAGAATGGGTTTGAAGAAATGACTGATTAAGTAGAAGAACGTTTGTCTGAAATAGTTACGGTTGCTAGCAAGAGATAATGGGGTTGGATGGGAATGAATTTCGTGTAGAAGCTGGTTTTGATCCGGCAGGAGATCAGCCGGATGCTATTGAGAAGATTGTATCGGGTTTCAAAACAGGAGGAAAACGTCAGATACTACTAGGGGTCACAGGATCGGGGAAAACAAATACAGTTTCATGGGTAATTGAGAGATTGGGAATTCCAACACTAGTTATTACCCATAACAAAACACTTGCTGCACAACTATATGAAGAATTTAGAACATTGTTTCCAGATAATGCGGTGGAATATTTTGTTTCCCATTATGACTATTATCAACCAGAAGCATACATAGAACAAACGGGAACATACATTGCAAAAGACGCGTCAATAAATGAGCAAATAGAACGCCTCCGTCATTCTGCGACGCATTCTCTTTTGACCAGAAAGGACGTTATTGTAGTAGCTTCTGTTTCTGCCATATATGGCCTGGGGGATCCTGAAGATTATGAAGATATGGCGATTAGATTATCAAAAGGTCAGATTATAGATAGAGATGAAGTGGTTCGAGATCTAGTCAATTTAAATTATCGCCGGAATGATATTGACTTCTCACATGGTAAATTCAGAGTCCGAGGAGATACGGTCGAGATATATCCTATTTATGGGAGGTATTCAATAAGAATTGAATTTTGGGGTGATCGGATCGATAGAATAACTAGGTTTGATCCACTTGAGGGAAAATTAAAAAGAGAAGATCCTGTGGTTTTGATTCACCCTGCTGTGCACTATTCTATTCCAATGGGAAGGCTGGACAATGCTATTTTAGAAATTGAATCTCTTATGGAGGAACAGATAAAATATTTTGAACGGAGGGGGGATTTGATTGCTGCACAGAGGATAGAGGATAGAACTAAATTCGATGTTGAAATGCTGAGAGAAACAGGGCATGTTTCGGGGATAGAAAACTATTCGGTCCATCTTTCTAATCGGGTTTCAGGAGATCCACCATACACTTTGATTGATTATTTTCCGGAGGAATTCTTGATTGTTGTGGATGAATCGCATCAAATGTTACCTCAAATTCGAGGGCAATTTGCATCGGATAAATCGCGGAAGGGGGCGCTAGTAGAAAATGGATTTCGGTTGCCAACGGCTTATGATAACCGCCCTCTTATGTTTGAAGAATTTGAGAGAATAGATGCTCGAACTCTCTATTTGTCTGCCACCCCGGGAGATTATGAATTAGAAGTTTCAGATCAGGTCGTAGAGCAAATAGTAAGGCCAACTTACCTGATTGATCCAAAAGTAGTAGTCATGCCTGCTAAAAATCAAATAGATGATTTAATGGAGAGAATTCGTTTGAAAATCGAATTTGGTGAAAGGGTTTTGGTGACGACTTTGACGAAACGAATGGCCGAAGATTTGACAGAATATTTGGTAGGAGCTGGTTTTGATGCAGAGTATATGCACAGTGAGACAAAGACATTGGAGAGGCATGAATTGATTCGAGGTTTACGGTTGGGGGAATTTGATATATTAGTTGGGATTAATCTTTTGAGGGAAGGTCTCGACCTTCCAGAGGTTTCATTGGTGGCAGTACTTGATGCAGATCAAGAAGGATTTCTACGGTCTACACGGGCTCTGATTCAAATAATCGGGCGTGCGGCCCGGAATATAAACGGAGAAGTTGTTTTGTATGCAGATAGAATTACTCGGTCGATGGAAGCAGCAATGGTTGAAACTGAACGGAGGCGGGTTAGACAAGAAATGTTTAACAAAGAACATGGGCATATTCCTAGATCAATTGAAAAGCCAGTTGGAGATTCGGGATTACCGGGTATGCGAACAAACACGGGCGGTATTGGAAGGGCGGAACCAGAGAATCGTGATGATGCTTTGGAAATATGTGAAATTCTAAGTGAAAAAATGAGAGAAGCTGCTGAAAATCTTGAGTTTGAACTTGCGGCAGATATTAGAGATAGGATTGGAGAATTACAGAAAAAATTTAAAAATGAAGATAATTGGATCGACCCTGAAGAATAAAGGTGGTTAAAGTTGGTTTTTGAGTTTAGTTGCTGTTTGTTTTCCAATACCTTGTATACCACAGAGTTCGGCGATAGAGGCGCGGCGTATTCCATCAACAGATCCAAAATTTTGGAAAAGTCTTTTTCTGAGTTCTGGTCCGATTCCAGATATAGAATCTAATGTTGTTGTTACGTCGTCGCGTAAGTGACGGTGATAAGTGAGAGCGAATCTGTGTGCTTCATCGCGAATGCGTTGGATTAGGTGCAGGTGGGAAGCATTTGGCGGCCAAGTTTGATTCCCAGTGGGGGTTATGATAGTATCATTTGGTTTTTTGAGTGCAATAACAGGTACATCCCATTTGGAATCAGAAAGGGCGTTTAAAGCTGCGTTTAGTTGGCCTGAACCACCATCCACTATGATTAAATGGGGATCGGGGCGTGAGTCGGTTCCAGAGATGGAACGGTTAGCCCTCCAAGATAGGAGATCGTACATATTAGAATAATCATCGTTAGTCTCTTTGAGTTTCAATCGTCTGTAAGAAGATTTTTCGGGATAGCCATCTACGAAGACCACATTGCTTCCAACTACATCTTCTCCAGCAGAATGACTTATATCGAAAGCCTCTATTCGGGTTGTTTTTGGGATGGAAAGAGAGTTTTGAAGTGCGAGAGTGGCATCAGTAGAGACAAAATTTTGACGAGCATTTTTGAGTGCCATTTCAACTAATACAGCTTCTCTTCCGGTATTTGGAGTTGATATTTCGACATGTTCTGAGTCTAGCCAAACATAAATTTCAGGATCGTGGGGGCGATCGGATAAGACCAAATTATTGGGCAAAATACGATCTGCATAATATTGGGATATGAAAGCAGATAGAACTGTTTCGGGGGTAGAATGATCGGGGGTGTCGAGTAGATGTTGTTCACGGTCGAGTAGCATTCCTTTTTCAATGTGAAAACGAGAAACGATAGAATGGGTACCTTCTATAGAAACAGCAAGAACATCCGTTATTGTTGATTCTCCATATTTTTGGACTGCGTCTCCACCTCCGTGAAGTCCTCGGACTGCATCTATGCGGTCGCGGAGGGTGGCTGCTTGTTCATATTGTTGATTATCCGCAGCGGAATCCATTTTTTCTAATAGAGATTCAAGTAAATTTCCGGTTGCTCCACGGAAGAATGCTTCCATGGATGAAACATCCTCTATGTACTGATCTTGAGTTATATAGTCAACACACGGGGCGGTGCACAAACCAAGATCATAGTCCAAACATGGGCGGGATCGACCTGAAAATTTGTGGTCAGAACAACCTCTAATTCCGAAAGTTTCTCGTATCGCTTTGACGGTTTCATCCACTTTTTTTCTGTCGGTGAAGGGGCCGTATACTTTTGCCTTTGTGTCGGGATTCCGGGTTACTTCTATACGAGGGAAAGAATGGTTTGATATCTGGATGAGTGGATAAGATTTGTCATCTCGTAAACGGACATTGTATTTGGGCGCATGGCGTTTGATGAGGTTTGCCTCTAGTAGTAATGCTTGAGTTTCGGTGTTGGTTATAGAGATATCTATCCTATCTGCTTTTTGCACCATTTGTTGGGTTCGAGGGGACCTAGGGTCTGTATAAGAGCGGATGCGCGAACGGAGATTGACTGCTTTCCCAATATAGATTGGAAAATCTTGAGAGTAAAATAAATATACGCCTGGTTTTGCGGGGAAATCGGATGTCCAAGAAAGGATGTCGTTCCTATCCATTGGCAGAGATATGTTTCCGAGGTTTTTGAAACTATCTTGATGGAGGGAGGGAGGGGATAGGTTGTTAGGTCGCATAGACCGATTCTTTTTTGGCCACAGGCACCATTTGAGAATTAGTGATGACAGACCTAACAATTGAAGGTGTTGGGCAAGGCAAACCTAGTTCCATTAAAGGAGATGTTTGGTTAGTTTGTATTGAATGTGGAAAAACATATCCCCCGTTCGATTTTGTGATATATAGGTGCCAAAAGTGCAGAGGGTTATTGGAAGTAAAATATGAAAATCTTCCGACATTTGAAGATTTTTCGGGGAGCGGTGTTTGGCGGTATAGGGCTTCATTACCATTTGAGATGGGAGTTAGCATAAAAGAAGGAAATACCCCACTATATACAGTGCCAAGAATAGAATCTGATGTCGGCATAGAAGCTTTGATGGTTAAACATGAGGGAATGAATCCAACAGGGAGTTTCAAAGATAGGGGAATGACGGTGGGGGTCAGGGTAGTTCAAGAATTGGGTGTGAAAAGGTTGGCTTGTGCTTCAACGGGGAATACTAGTGCGTCTTTGGCAGCTTATGG
>JAPYRM010000003.1:13672-17809 GCA_029941175.1 Halobacteriales archaeon | reverse complement strand
AATTCTGACAAAGTTTTACTAAGTTCCATACATCCAGCGGGGTTGTGGGCCCCATCTAGGACGATTAATGGGTTTTGGCTTAAGACTTCAAAACGTCCAGGCCAATGAGAATTTTTGAGACCAGTTGAAATGTTATGGGGAGTTATGTTAGGTGATTGATTACATATAGCGGCTGCGATGCCTGCATTTATTGCTTGATGGGGCCCAATGAGCCCCAGTTCTGTTGTTATGGCCCAATTGGGCGAGGTTATTTTTAGAACGGACTCGGAAGAAGAACTTCCTTCATATTTGACCTGAAAGTCACCAGATTCACCCACGGTTAAAAGGTCAGTTACTCCGTGTTTAATTTCAGCGAGTGCGGCTCCTGTTGCTGCAGTGACTAAAGGAGAATTCTCAGATTTGATTGAAGATTTATCTCGCGCTATTTCTTCTACAGTATCCCCTAAGATTTCTGTGTGTTCGAGGGAAACATTAGTGACGGCGCTATAAATGGGAGTGATAACGCTAGTTGCGTCATGTTTTCCACCGATGCCAACTTCTATTACAGCAACATCTACATCTTCATTTTTGAAATGCCAGAGTGCCAAAGCAGTTGTAACTTCAAAAAATGTGGGGCGCGAGGAATTGGGTTCGAAAATGGCAATATAAGGAAGAATAATATCAACAAAATCGCAGATGGATTGATGGGGGATAAGTTGATCATTTATGAGAATCCGTTCTCGAAAATCGGAGAGATGGGGAGAGGTGTAAAGCCCCACTTTGAGATTGGATTCCATTAAAATGGAAGATATCATTCGAGAAGTGGATCCTTTTCCATTTGACCCCGTTATTTGAATATATTTATTTCCTATATGTGGATTTTCAAGGTAATTCAAAAGCTTTGATGTGGAATCAGTTCCAGGTCCAATTCTAGAGCGTGGAAAGTTAAATAAAAATTTTAGTGCTTCTAAATATTCCATTTTTTGAATTCACCAAGTTGAAATTGGAAATGGACTAATCATGTTTGAAACATCTTATTCCTGTAAAAACCATTGCAATACCAAGATCGTTTGCAGCGTCGATCACAGTATTATCGTTTATAGATCCACCGGGTTGAATTACTGCAGAAATCCCAACTTCAGCTGCTTTTTCTAATGCATCAGAGAAGGGGAAAAATGCATCAGATGCCATGATAGCCCCTTGCGTGGTTTTATTCTCTGAATGTTCGATTGCTTTAATAGATGCCAATCTAACAGCGTCGACTCGAGATACTTGGCCCATTCCTATTCCCACAGTCTCAGTTCCAGTAGCAAAAACTATAGCGTTGGATTTAACGTGCTTAACTACTTTCCAAGCAAAAAGCATAGTTTCTATTTGAGAAGGAGTTGGTTCTATTTTTGTGACTATATTGAGATCATTAGGAGATAGAGAACTTAGATCTCTTTGCTGGATTAGCCTCCCACCAATTATAGGTTTTTCAATTAAGGTTACAGAAGGAGAGTTCAATTCTCCAACGGACAATATGCGTAGATTTTTCTTTGTACGTAAAATGGCCAGAGAATCTTCAGTATAAGAAGGAGCGACTACGACTTCTTTGAAAGAGGATACGATTTGTTCTGCTGTTTTTACATCGCATTTTTGGTTGAGGGCAACTACTCCACCGAAAGCACTCATAGGATCAGTTGAAAGTGCTTTGGCGTATGCTTCGGAAATGGTTTTTGCAACGGCGCATCCTGCTGGGTTAGTGTGTTTAATTATTGCGACTGCTGGGTCTTTGAATTCTTTGATGAGATTGAGAGCACCATCAGAATCATTATAATTATTGTAAGAAAGTTCTTTTGCAGCAGGATTTAGCTGCATTGCCGTTACAACATTTGCCTCCTGTATGTTTGGATCAACATATAGAGATGCAGTTTGGTGGGGGTTTTCCCCATAGCGTAATTCGTGGTGATGATCATTTTTTATTGTTAAAGAAGTGGGGAAATCATCTTGAGAGGAATCCATACTATAATGCAATCTTGGTGTGGCAAATTCGTTGCGTTTTTGCTTTTTGGACCATGGATAGATAGATCTTGTAGAGAATGATTCTTTGAAGGGCACATAGTAATTATGAAAATTAGACTGGATCCTTTTTTACGGACGCAGAACAAAGAAGAGATTATGAACGGCCCACTCTTTGCCATATCAGCGATCGATGGGCGCTATGCGGTTGAAACATTTCCTCTAAGGAAGTATATGGGAGAAGCGGCCCTTATGCGAGAGCGTGTACAGGTTGAAGTTGAATATTTGATTTCACTATCAGAAGAGGAAGCAATTTCTTTGGAATTGACGGGAGGAGAAATAAAAACATTACGTGAGATTTACTCGGGTTTTGGAGAAACTGATGCAAAAATAGTAAAAGAAATTGAGAAAACGGGGTATAAGGAGTACAAAGCGACGAATCACGATGTAAAAGCGATAGAGTATTTTTTGCGAGAAAGGACACCTGAAAAGATACACTCATGGATACACTTTGGATTGACTAGTGAAGATGTAACCAATATTGCTTATCGAATTCTTGTGAGGGGGTCGATGGAAGAGATTCTAATTCCAGCCATACAAGCGGTGAAAAAAGTGGTAGATAAGCTTGCTATAGAGTGTAGAGACAAGCCCATGTTATCGCTGACTCATGGTCAGCCAGCAACTCCGACTACATTTGGAAAAGAAATGGCCATTTACTCATCTAGATTGGGTAAAATGCAAAAGAATATTGAAGATGCAGTAGGGGGACTCGGGGGGAAATTATCAGGGGCAAGTGGGAATTATGCGGCCCAGGTAGTTGCCATTCCAGAAGTTGATTGGCCAGACATTTCAAAAAAAGTGGTAGAAAAATTAGGATTCGAACATGTACCATTAACCACACAAATTAATCCAGGAGAGGATCTAGCTATTTTGTTTTCAATGATGCAAATTGCTAATCAGGTAATGATAGATCTGAATCGGGATATGTGGATGTATATTTCAAACAAGCAAATTACTTTACGTAAAAATGAAGCAGAAACAGGGTCATCTACTATGCCCCACAAAATAAACCCGATTGAGTTTGAGAATGCAGAAGGGAATTTGGGGAAAGCAAATAGTGACTTGAAATTTTTATCAGAGTCGATTACAGTTTCGAGATTACAACGAGATTTGATTAGTTCGACTGTGAAAAGAAATATAGGTTCTGCTTTTGCCCATTGTTTGTTGGGTTATTACAAAACGAAAGAGGGGCTATCTAAAATAGAACCAAATGAGGAGAAGATGATTGAGAGCCTTTTGGAAAATGTAGAGATATTGGGAGAAGCATACCAGACGGTGTTACGCAGGGAGGGGCATCAAGATGCATATGAAATTTTGAAATCTGAAACTCGGGGGAAAAGTATCACTATGGAAGAGTTACATTGCATAGTGGATAGATTGGAAATAGAAGAGGTTGTACGAAAAGAGTTGAAAGAGTTAGTGCCAGAGAAATATTTTGGCTTAGCAAATAAATTGGTTGATGAAATTAGTTAACTATATTTAGAGATGAGATCGGATTTATGTTTGATAATCCAGTATCCAATTCCTGTTAAAAATATGCCCATTGAGGGGAGATAGAATAAATTTTTGGTAGTTAACACAAGGCTGTAATTCATCAAAATGGAGATGACTCCTTCTCCAAATAAAGCTAGAAAAATGAAAGTTATAAACCCCACTATAAATGCAGATTTGATCGAAGATCGACCTGTTTTCAAGAGGCCATCATAAGAAATTATAGCTACCACAAATGAAATGGACGTTCCGAAGACGTAGAGGGGCATTCTAGAGAAAAGTCCGTCTTGAGGCCCCATTAGTAGAGAAACAAATCCAAATAAACAGACTGTGATTAGAAGGCTAGAAATAAATAGAATAGATTCGGTTTTGGTAATAAAAGAGTTAGTGAACATAGAGTTTCTATAACTCATACCGAAAACCACAGATGGCAGCGAATAAAAAACAGAGCTTTCTTTACGATAGAGGAAATGTAAACAAAAATGAAAGAAGTTTTATGGACCCATTTTTGAAATGACATCTGTTAAGATACGGGCAGCTTCTTTGACGTCGGAAATGAGAACATATTCACGAGAAGAATGCGCAACTGCCCCAATGGAATCGCCC
>JAPYRM010000003.1:0-13662 GCA_029941175.1 Halobacteriales archaeon | reverse complement strand
CAGGACCAAAAATAACCGTAGGGGCTATTAAAGAGAAATAAGATGCTTCACTAGCTGCGGTGAAGGGACGGATTGATTTTTCGCTTACTTGTTGAAAACATTTAACCAACTTTGTATCTTCAGGAGTGAAAAAAGGCCCTAAAAATGGAGTTTCTCGTTCGGAGAGAGATATTGAAACGGTGGCCCAATCAGGTGTGGAAGTTTTGAGGTGAGATTCTAGGGCAAGTTTAAACTCGTCTGCAGACTCGGGAGGAATACTTCTTCGATCGACAATGATTTCGCAGGTGGATGGGATTTGGTTTGAGAAATTGCCACTTTTAATAATAGTAGGAGTGAGTAGAGGAAAACCAAGAGGATTAGTTATACTAGAAGCCCGTTCGTTGTCGAATGTTTTCAGTGCTGCAAGGACAGAAACGCAAGCATCGATTACATTGTTCGATAAATGAGACTCTGCCGCATGTGCAGTTTCTCCTGTTATTATTATTTTGGCTTCAAATCTCCCTTTAGAAGCGTTACAGATGTCAAGACCAGTTGGCTCTCCTACGATGAAGGCATCCGGTGCTTCGTCGAAATGTAATGCATCCGCGCCACGAGAAGTGAGTTCTTCGTCAGGAGTTATAGCTATAGTTAATTTTCCAAGTGGATTGCTATGAATAAATGCATAGATCAAAGCTGCAAGTGGGCCTTTTGCGTCGCAAGCGCCGCGCCCATAAATTGTGTCTTGATCGGTAGAGAAAGGGAGGTAAGGAGGTACAGTATCTATATGAGTGTTTAAAACAATATGAGGTGACCCAGATCCTTTAGTTGCAATAGTATTGCCTGATGGATCGATTGTGGCTTCGAACCCGTAAGAAGACAGAGTGTTTACAAGGAAAGTTCTCATTTCATCGACGTCGTTGTGAGAGGGTATTTGTACTGATTGTTCAAGGAAAGATACTATATCAAAATTCGTCATATTGGCGAGATTTCTCCAGAGAACTGTTTTATTGCAGGACCTCTTAAAATCATAGAACCTGTTTTGTTGATAGTTACAAAGAGATCTTCTCCACCTTCTTGATTTATGCGTATTGATTGATTGGATTTAATTTGTTTGGAGTGGTGCAACACCGAAGCTATTGCACATGCACCAGTGCCACAAGCAAGAGTTACCCCCTCCACTCCACACTCGAAAGTTTTTTGTTTAAACCCATTTGGAATTTTTTGGGCAAATGTGACATTGGTTCCTTTTGGGAAGATTTCAGAATGGCGAATGGCGAATGCTTTTTCGAGTAAAATTGGATCGGTTATATCGTCCACAAATATTACAGCTTGGGTGACCCCTCCTGAATTGATTGCGGTAGTATTTAGACCGAACATATCCTGATCTATGACGGGAATATCTGAGGTAATAGGTACGCTTTTAGGTTCAAAGGTAGAAGGGTCCATTTCAACTTGAACATCGCCTCCATCAACAATTTTGGATGGAAAGGTTCCTACAGCAGTGTGCAGAATAATTTCTTCTTTATTCAAAAGCTCACTAGCCCATTTTACTGCACATCTAGCGGCATTTCCGCACATGGGGGCAACTGAACCATCTGGTTGACGTATATCCATAGTAATTTGAGGGGGAGAGGAAGTAGACTCAATTGTCAAAAAGAGAACTCCATCTGCGCCAATTCCATTTTCTCTGTTGCACTGAGCTATGGCAAATTCGGAACGATCAGAGATTCTGTCCAGGTGTTTGTGAATGAGTATAAAATCATTCCCAGCGCCATGATATTTATCAAATGGTATCAAAACCAATCTACCTCAATTTCATGTGAGCAAAGATCTTCGAGTGCCTCTCTTTTTCGGATTAGACCTACATTGTTTCCATCGATTGCTACTGTTGCTGAACGGGGGAAAGAATTGTATTGACTCTCCATCGATTCGCCGTATGCACCCGCATTTCCAATGGCCAAGATATCACCAGGTGTAGAAGCTCCAAGTTCTATATTTACTCCCAAAATATCAGCACTTTCACATATGGGACCAGTTACAGTGGTATTTGGTAGAGAAGGATCGGTTTTAGTTGAAGAGATATTTTGAATATCATGATGAGAGCCATAAAGTGCAGGCCTAAGTAGTGTATGCATTCCAGCATCCACACCCACTATGGAGTGGGAATCGAGATGTTTAATTGTATTGATCCTAGTGAGAAGAATTCCGGCGTCTGCTACTATATATCTCCCAGGTTCGAGAACAAGCTTTGCAGATATGTCACCCAAAGATTTCTGGATTTCAATTGAAACTTTGGATAGATCAAGAGGCAGATCTTCAGAGCGATAAGGAACGCCGAATCCCCCTCCTACGTCTATGAACTCTAGATCGATTGGTGAAGACCGCGAAATATCTCCAAGTGTCCTGCAAAGACTTTGATGAACGTCCATGTCTTTAGGGGAGATTCCGCTTCCAGCATGGGCGTGTATTCCAACGATATCAAAATCATGGGAAGAATGTGATGAAAGTAGATCTATAGCTTGATCGGGAGAAAATCCAAATTTTGCGTCCGATCCTGTTGAGACATATTTGTGGTGACCTGCCCCGGATCCAGTATTGATTCGAAGGCATATACGACCGCGATAATCTCGCTCAGATAATCTACGTAGTGTATCGTGAGACCCAATATTTATTGTTAATCCGGAAAGTTCAATTGCAAAATCTAGATCGAAATCTGGAGGATTTACTGCAGTATATAGGATCCTAGTGGGGGGGATTTCTGCGCGTGTAGACCTGTAAATTTCTCCAGCAGAGACACATTCAATTCCAGCGCCTAGATTTCCAAGTGTTTGTAATATTGCGCCAGAAGTATTGGCTTTTGCTGCATAATATATATCTGCATCTTCAAACGCAGAAGACAGTCGGCGGTAGTTTTGGCGAATTCTTTCGAGATCAATTACATATAGAGGAGTTCCGTGAGTTTCTACTATGGATAATAGTTTTTCATGTGGCCAATCGGAAATGGTTCGGTGTTCTGACATTAGGGAATCACTTCCGCAAACGGTCCTCTTTTTCTGCTGCGATTCGTGTGGAGTCTTCAATGTCTAGTGCCACAACCGCGGGTTTCAATGCCACGCCCCCCTTGAACAGGGGATGGTTTCCGACATCAGAATGTACAAATCGAGTGAATGCGCGGCGATTTGGGGGAAGATGGCCATAAATAATTTCTTCTGAAACTAGATCATAGACAGGAATTCTAGGAGTTAGAAGAGTATTTTCTGCCACGATAGAACCTTCCCCGATTACGAATCCACTGGTTACACGGCATCCCGATCCTAAGGAAACATCATCTTCTATGATAACAGGGGCAGATTCTATAGGTTCCAATACCCCGCCTACAACTGCATTCGCCCCAAGTTTCACGTTGGCCCCTACCTGAGCACAAGAGCCGACCACATCGTTCGAGTCAACAAGAGTTCCGTCCCCAATTGATGCGCCTATGTTGACAAAACAAGGACTCATCAAAATTGCATTGGAACCAATATGAGCTCCGCGTCTGATGACTGTTGCTGAAGGGGTGTTTCGAGTTCCTCTCTGAGAAAAGGTAGAGGTATCGGCGAGGGGTAAAATATCATTATAAACGACATCTCCATAAACGATAGGGTTCTTTTTCCTGAGAGAGAAATTTAATAAAATTCCACGTTTGACCCAATGATTTACCTCCCATTCTTCAGATTTTTTCTCTGCGGCTTTGGTTGATCCAGACTCGAGAGAATCAAGAAATTCATCGAGTATGGCTATATGTTCCTCGGTACAATTTTCGGAAGATATTTCACCGGAAGTTTGCTGGTTCCAGAGTGCAGAGATATTATTTTTGAGGCTCATGTTGAAACCCCCAATACGTCCTTAAACCCATACCAACCAGGTGGTTGATTGGAAAGCCAAATTGCAGAATCTATAGCACTCGAAGAATACACTCCGCGACTTTCTGCTTGATGTTTCAAAGTGATCATTTCGTCATTTCCAGCGAAAAGTACCTCGTGGGAACCACGAATATTACCTGCCCGTACAGAATGGATACCGACTTCATTTGGTTTGCGCTCATGAATGCCTGATCGGCCATATGTAGGGTCTAAATTTGAACGGGATTTTCCGATTGTATCTAAGAGGGATATGAGAGTTCCACTGGGTGCATCTATTTTTTTGTTATGATGAGTTTCGGTTAACTCAACGTCGTAATTGGATAAAATTCCAGAGATGGAATCAATTGCGAGATGTAATGCTGCGATTCCTCTAGAGAAGTTAGCTTCAAAGAGAATGGGAATTTCATCACTGATTGTATGTAGCTCGTTTAATTGTTCCTCTGTGAATCCAGTAGTACCGATAACAATGGGAATTGAGAATTTTGCTGCGTTTTCAGCAAAAAATAAACTTGCTTCGGGGACTGTTAAATCAATGATCACATCTGGATTTGATTCTTGGAGTTGAGAGGGGAAATCAAGAGGGTTGCAAATTGGAAATTTTGCGGAGGATAAATGGTTTGGAAGTTCGTTCTGAGTTTTTTGGGAAGTGGCAAAGGACACAGTGGTTGAATCCGCTCTTTGAAGTATCTCTTCAATTACAGATTTGCCCATGCGTCCTGTTGCCCCAGTTACTGCTATATTCATAGGGTATGCTCTAATTCTGCTAAATCGCTTAGAAGGTCAAGAAGTTTTTGACGATTAGAATCAGAAATTCTTGACAGGGGCAATCTAAGATGGGGCGGGGAACCATATTTCAGATGCATTGCTTCTTTGATGGGTATCGGGTTCGATTCAATAAATAATCCACGAAAAATGGGACACAGTTTTCGGTTGAGAGATAACGCATGGGGGAAATTGTTCCGGTCCCCGGGTAGAGTGGACCACACCATATCAGAAGTTAGTTCTGGTGCTATGTTGGCTGCAACACTAATAACACCCGACCCACCAAGACACAGTATTGGAAGGGTCAGCTCATCGTCCCCAGATAAGATGTTAAAATGTTCGTCCCTAGTGCTTTCGATTACTTGGGATATAAATCCTAGATCGCCACTAGCCGCTTTATACCCAACAATGTTATCGTGAGATGCAAGTGATTTAGTTGTTTTTAAGGCGATATTCCTTCCAGTTCTAGAAGGTACGTTGTAAATGATTTGGGGTATGTCGATTGCGTCTGCGATGGCTAGAAAATGGGCTTCCATTCCAGCGGGCTCGGGTTTGTTGTAATAAGGAGAAATCAAAAGTATTGCATCTGCACCTGCGTCTACAGATCGCCTAGAAAGGGCTATGGCTTCACTGGTAGAATTGCTCCCAGTTCCAGCAATAACGGGAATATTTTTGACAGCTTCGACTACACACTCTACTACTTCTACATGTTCATCGTGAGAGAGAGTTGCACTTTCACCAGTTGATCCGGTGGGGACCAACCCATCGACTCCGGATGATTCTAATCGTTTGGTATCTTGTGCTAGCTGATCAAAATCGATGGATCCGTCGTCGAAAAATGGGGTGGACATGGCGGGGAAAACACCGGTCAGATTTAGAGAAGTCATGGTAAGTACCCAGGGAAGTATTTGATTTACGCTGAATCGAGTAAGACGTATAAGGAAATAGTCTTTTCCAAAGGAATATGAGTATACCATAACGATATGAGAAAGATCATGGAAGAAAAAAGTGATGAAGAATGGTTACTTGATCTTAAAAATATTGCAGATTATCAGTTTGGAAAAGGTGCGGGAGAGGGGCTATTTACAGGTCAGATGAGAATAGAAAGGTCGAGAACGGGCAGGGCTCGTCAAATTCATTCAGAAGAAGAGTACATAGCAACGTATACCAAAGGTGGAAGACTTTCGCTGGGGATAGAGGGTGGCAAAAGGATTATAAAATCGCTTGAATTTCCGGCATATAGAGTCGTGGTAGGGAAAGAATCAGAAGGGTATATTAGAGACGGAAAAAATGCATTTGCAAAATTTGTGGTAGAGGTGGACCCGGACATTAGGTCAAAGGATGAGGTGGTCGTGGTGGGAGAAACCGATTGTTTGTTAGCTGTTGGAAGGGCAAAAATGAGTGCCGATGCCATGTTAGATTTCCATAGAGGTGTTGCTGTGAAGGTTAGAGATGGTCAATTGGAATAAAATTCCGAGCGCCATATTTTTGTTTTGGCAAGACGTGTAGTCGAGTATGTTTAGCGGTGGGGGTCTAAACCCTCGGAAAATGAAAAAGATGATGGAACAGATGGGGATTGAACTAGAAGAGTTAGAAGTAGAAGATGTTGTGATGACGCTAGCGAACGGTGAAAAATTAATATTTAAAGAGGTCGAAGTGACAAAAATGGAGGCAAAGGGTCAAAAAACATATCAGATAGTAGGAGATCCAGAAATGGGAGGAAGTGATCAAACAATAGACAACGTAACAGAAATATCTAAAGAAGATATTGAGATGGTAATGCAAAAATCAGATGTTGATGAAGAAACGGCTCGAAAATCGATTGAAGCTACTGAAGGAGATCTTGCTGCTGCAATATACAGATTAAAGTGATAGTACTAGTAGTTGGGGAGAATAGAGAGTATCTTTGCCATCCTGGTGAAGAGATTGGGACAGACTTGGGAATACTATCAATTCCAGAAAATGTGAAGATAGGAGAGATCATAGAAACGCATCTCGGTAAAAAATTTACAGTTATGGAGCCGAGAGTTATAGATCTATTTCGTCATTTAGAAAGGACGGGCGCCCCAATACTTCCGCGCGACGTGGGGTTAATTATAGGGATGGCAGGGATTGGATCGAACGATCTAGTGTTAGATGTAGGGACTGGGACTGGAATCTTATCAATTTGTCTTGGAAAAATAGGTGCAAAGGTGATAACATATGAAAAGAATCCTAAATTTTTCGAAGTTGCTCAAAATAACATGAAAAGGGCAAGAGTTGAAGAAATGGTAGAGATACGTGGGAAAGATGTGGTTGAGGATTTGACTGTATTGAATGGATTTAGTGTGGTGACTTTGGATATGAGAAATGCAGAGGTAGTAGTAGAACACGCTAGAAAAATTCTCAGAATTGGTGGGGTTTTGGTAGTATATTCTCCATTCATAGAGAGTGCCAAAAAAGTGGTAGAATGTGCGAGAAAAGTAGGATTATCAGATATAAAAACAATAGACACAATTCAGAGAGAAATAGAATTCGGTGCGCGTGGTTCGAGGCCGCAAACTAGGGGAGTGGGACATTCGGGATATCTGACTTTTGCTAGGAGATATACATAATTAATTATCATTCTCGCGCCAACGATACTCACATTTTGTGCAAACAAAAAAACGTGTTTCAGATTCGTCTGCACCGCGTATTTGTTGCAAATACCAATATGCAGTATCATTGTCACATTTAGAACATTTAGAATTGGTAGTAGGCAGACCCCTTTCAGTGACATTGCTCGTATCAATTATGTCAGTTTCTTCTTGTGTTTCGGTGATTCCGGTTTGGCCGGTGAGTTTCTGAAACATCGCGGCGTATTTATCTTGTTCTGCCATGGTGAGGAAATATACTAGGGAGTATCTGAGTTCATCTGAGTACTTAAAAAAATCGAGAGAGAAGAAGAAAATTAATATCCAGAATCTATTAAAAATTGATTTGCATGCTCAAGAATTTCACGGGGACCATCATGATTAATTGTATTGATTGCTTGGACATAATCGCGCCATTGGAGGTCGGAATGTTCGTTGGAAATGCCTGCTTTAGAATCGAACGATTTTGCAACGAATAGATGAACGGTTTTGTGGATAGTGGAACCACTTGCTTGGAAAAAATAATTATACTCTTCGCGGAACCCATCTAAAAGTTTAAAATTAGAAAGTCCAGATTCCTCTTTGACTTCTCGTATTGCAGTTTGTTGAAGTTCTTCATTCCCTTCCACGCCGCCTTTTGGGAATTCCCAGTCACCAGCCCTACTCTTTAATAATAGGTATTCTCGTTTGCCGGGTTTATCTCGATAAATTATAGCCCCAGCGCTAACCGCTTCTATCATGGTGTATAGTAAATTCGAGGTTATTTCAAAATATCGGGATGAATAAGGTAAATTTACGGCTTAGGAGATCCTCGATATGGTAAGAATATGACGTTTGTAACTAGACTCACACTAAGAAGTGGAGATAGAAATTCTTTGGATAAAACGATGGAGACCCTCAAGCGTTCTGCAGAGAAAAAGGGGATAAGGGTAAGAGGACCGCATACACCGCCACCTCAAACTTACCGGGCCCCTCAATATAGAAGAATGGATGACATAGAAAGGAAATTTCCCTCCTGGGAGTATAACGTGTATGAGCGGTGGATGGAGATATCAGGGCATGATGAATCCATACGAAGGATTACAGACGTAGATTTTCCAAAAGGAGTACACGTTGAAGTTGAAGTTTTGCAAGTGGGGATGAAAAAATAGTTAGATTGGTTGAGATAGTGAGAAAAAAATAAGAGGGACCGTTTCGGAATAGTGACGTTCTAGTAAAGGACTAGTAGGTTGATGAGCGTGTCTTTGGGCATGTTATTTGCGCTGATAGCGGGAATATCAATTGCTTTTATGGCTATTTTTGTAAGGATAGTTACGAAAATGGGTGGAGACTCGTTTACTGCCGTTTTAGTAAGTCTATTTCTGAATGTAATAATTATCGTTCCGGCAGCCGCGATTATGCATTATCCAGATTATGGCATAACCTTGACTTCTCTGTGGGCGTTTATTGGAGCGGGGTTAGCAGGGACGTTGACTGGCAGAGTCTTTTATTTTAAAGGTATCGAAAAGGTTGGTGCAAGTCGGGGAGATAGTATTAAAGCCACAATGCCGATATTTGCCACAATTATTGCCGTACTAGTATTGGGAGAATCGCCGACTTTGATTCACCTAATAGCCATTGTTGCAGTGGTAATGGGGGTGTGGATCATTATGTGGGAGATGTTAAGAAATAAATCCAATGAGGATATAATAGGAAAAACTAGGAATTTGATATACCCTATCGCTGCTGCTATATGTTTTGGTTTTGAGCCAAATTTTGCTAGAGTTGGAGTGTTAGAAGGGACCCCGCCTCAAGTAGGAGTTAGCATAAAAGTACTTGTTGCTCTAGTTGGGTTTTCACTTTACTTTTTATGGAAAAAGGAGTTACCAAAAATCGGTAATGTCATACAAGAATGGAAGCTATTCAAGTGGTATATTTGGACAGGATTGGCCAATACATCTATGATGGTTTTTTACTACGAGGCAATAGCGAGGGCACCAGTAACTTTTGTGGCCCCCATTCTCCAGACAAGTCCTTTATTTGTTGTGATCATGTCATATATATGGATACAAGACATAGAGCGCATTTCGTGGAGATTGATAGTAGGAGTTTTGGTGATGATTGGTGCAGCTATAATGATAACCACAATGGCGTGAAGAAAACAGAAATGTTTTGCAGATGGATTTTCTTACAACTGATATGATAGATCTTACAGTCCCAATGGGAAAGGAACTCCCATCGTTTCCAGGTTATCCGGGGTTTGAATATGAACAATGGGGAGGGCACGACAAGGATGGAGGCGCGTTAATGCACTACTATTCTGCGAATACACACCAAGGTACGCATATAGATGCACCTTATCACTTTATCCCAGATGGGAGGACCGTAGATGAATTGACATTTGAGGAATTAGTAGGCCCTGCAAAAGTGATAGATCTTAGAAAATATAAGGGGGAATCGATCACGGCCAATATATTAGACAGTCATGCGAACGAAATTGAGAAAAAAGACAAAGTTGTAATGGTGACAGGGGACGTTGATGATAAATTTTTTACAGGTAACTTTTTCAAGGAAGCTTCAGATATTACTCTTGATGCGGCGGAATGGCTTATTGAGCGAGAAGTGGAACTGATAGTAAATGATTTTCTCACCGAAGCAGTTCCAGGAGAGCCAGATCGGCCGGTTCATAAAGCACTTTTGGGAGCAGATATCCCAGTGGTTGAATATATTTGTAATATAGAAGAAATAGCCGGGTATGAGAGTATTTGGATTGGGTGTTTCCCTATGTTAGTGAAAGGATTTGAAGGCACACCTACACGTGTGGTCGCACGAGCTTTATAAATCAAATAAGTCTGAGTATAGATCTAGTTGATTTTTTTGATCAAATGTCGGGAATCGGACTATGAAATGTTCGACTCCGGCTTCAATGAATGAGTGTATTTTTTTTGTGACCGTTTCGGGAGGACCGAAAACTCCAACTTCTTTTAGATGGGCATCTGAAATGGACCAAGGATAGTAAGAACTTATGTATTCTCTAGCTTGAGAAAATGCCTCTTCCTCACTGGATGCAATCACGACATCAGTATAGTTAGTTGCAATGAGCGAAGAGGACCTCTCTGATTTTTCTACTAAATTTCGAGCATGAGAGATTATACGGGAGTATTTGGAAGGACTTGTTTGGGGCATTAAGCCATCGGCGTGTTGTTCTATTCGATTTTGGATTGAATTTGAAAAACCAGATTGTGGATTGAACTTAGTGGTTGCCATATATATGGGAGGTTCTCGAGTGGGAGGAACGTCGAGGTGGGCGTTGTGGAAAGGGTAGAATCCAGTGGAACTAACATTTTCTCCGCGCCATAATTTTCTAATCACATCGAGAGACTCGTTAAGAATGGCCCCACGTTCGGAGAAGGGGACACCTAGATTCCTACTTTCGTTTATTGTGGACTCATGTGAAGTGCCGACACCAACTCCAAAAATAAATCTACCATTAGATAATTGATCAAGAGTAGCAGTTGCGTGTGCAACATGAACTGGGTGACGCAAGTGCAGTAAATAGATTGCAGTTCCGATTTGGACTTTTTTTGTCAACGTTGCGATGGAGGCGAGTGTAGTGAGGGGTTCCAATCGATGGCGTGTGAGAATACTATCGCCGACCCATAGAGATGAAAAATTTAATGATTCAGCATGAGAAGCTAAAGTTAGTAAAGTTGCAGTATTAGAGGAGAGAGATAAAGGAGAGCCACTTTGCATTACGATACCACGAGTGGGAAGAACATAACCGTGTGAAACCATAGCTAGCTTGATAGTGGTGAATCCAATGGTAAAACTCTTTTTCAATCGAGATAAGTGGCGGTGTGAAAACAGTCGTTTTCTGTGCGAATATCCAGAACGGAGGGCAGAACTATATTTATTTCCTGTCTAGTCATTACGGGTACTGAATAATTTGTGTTGAGATATTTGAGGGGTTTGTCATCGTTTTCTCTTTGCTGAACAAATTCAAGATGTCTTTGTAGCCGGAGATGGGGATAGTTTCGGAAAGGTTAGATAAATGAAGTCATAAAGTCATAAAGCGAACTAGATAAATGGACAGAAAGAGGATGTTCTGACCAAAAAGTTGAGGGGGGGTAGCCAAGCCAGGCCAAAGGCGGCAGACTCAAGATCTGCTCACGTAGGTGTTCACGGGTTCGAATCCTGTCCCCCCCACTATCAAATAAGTACAGAATCCCTCGACTAAATGCAATCGTTTTCATCTGTTTTTCTTTCGACAAATAAGGATAGCAAGATCGAGGTCGTTTTTTATCTGGGGCATTTCAGTCATTATATGCCGACTGGCACAATTAAATTTTTTGATAAGAGTAGAGGTTTTGGGTTCATAACAACTGATGTCGATTCCGAATCAGATATCTACGTCAACATATACAATGTTGAAGGACCCGACTTAACCGAAGGAGACCGAGTTGAGTTTGATATTGAGGTTGCCCAAAAAGGGCCTAAAGCAACTAACGTAAAACGATTATCTGACGAGGATTAGTATCTTCTTAGGACCTTTCTTTTCTCACGTCTGTTATATTATGTCCCTTACCGTCTGGCGGACAACTACAAAACCCGCTGATAATTCAAACAATAATTGCATGGTTCAAATCATTACTTCGGGTTTATATTTACTGAAATCAAATAAAAGTATCTAAGTAGAACTATTATGAAACCTACAGAAGATGGGAAATCAAAATTGCTTGCGATCGTATTGAGAAACGCAGGGTCGTGGTCAGTTGAATTTAAAATTGGTTTAGTTGCCATTGCGTTGATACCCTGCATAATATTCAGAGGGGCAATATATGATGCATTTTGGCATTATTTTTGGGGCCCAATACTTGCAGATGCAACGGGATCAGCTTGTGCTGTAAAAGGAACTTATACCACTTCTTGGAAATATGGATATGAGCTGGTTCGGGGGTTTGAAGTAGTTCAATATGGAGATATGTGTTCAAAAGTAGAGGGCATAGTGGCATATCCAGGATACACTTATATATCCGAAATTGGATATGCGATTATACTAGTTTTGTTACTTTTTGCAGTGGCCAAAATGTTATCAAGAATGGGGATTGAACTAGATAAAAAACTAGCTTTTTCATTAATTCCATATATGCTATTTGGAGGGGCGCTCAGGGTTGTAGAAGATGCGAACGATATTGTTCCAGTAGGAATAGAAGCTACGATTGAGTATCCGTTTAATATACTATTGATAAGTCCAGTGATATATGGAACTATGTTTTTGGTCACTGTAGTGGCAATACTAGCTTCTGTAAAATTAGAGAGAATGGAAGTTGTTGATAGGTATGAGCAAGCGCTAGTTGCTATTGGGGTAGCACTCTTGGGAGTGATATTAGGGTATTTGAGTTGGCTTGTTTTCTCGTGGCCCCACGTCTATCTGTATTTAGAAATAGCATTAGTTGTATTGGTGATGACAACTATCGTTACAGTATTTTTATGGCGGGCTATAAATCAAGAGGGGAATACGATAATAGAAGGAGTAGGTGACATTGGGATAGTTGTATTGTGGTCTCAAATTTTGGATGGTGTTGCGAATGTTGTTGGTATAGATTGGACGTATAAATTGACAAGGGGAATGCAGCAAAATCTAGTGCCAAAACATCCTATCAATAGAGGACTAGTAGAAATTGGATCCCAGTTCCCGGATTGGGTAACAAATGTGATAGGAACAGCTTGGCCATTTTTAGTGGTCAAGATAGGTGCTGCACTCTTAGTGATTTATATTTTTGATAAGGAAACAATGGAAGAGAATCCTAGTTGGACTATTTTGCTTTTAATTGTAATAATAGCAGTAGGATTGGGCCCGGGAATGCGGGATATGTTGAGAGCCGTTCTTGGGATCTAGGGATATGGATGGTGAGGGCGGTCTAGTCTAGATCTAAAGTTACCGAGTGAAGATGGAACTTTTCGTGCCCGAACACCGAAAAAGGATTTTCCGAAAAAGAGAGGTTGTGCTTTTGGGATAAGTATACGGACAGCTTCAAATCCTAAAATGGCTATATCAGGAGGAGTGAGTTTGACAGAATAAGTATGAAGACCTAATGAATATAAGTGGTTCATGATGAAGGATAGTTCTTCGGTGGATTCGGAGAAAGTTGGAACGGAGATATCATTGGAAGAGATGGAATCACTGCACTCTACGAAAGATTGAGCCTCTTTTGGAAAATTGGAATAAGTTCCTATTGCAGATGGTTGATTTTTTGCGATATCTGGCCCCATGGATCGCAATTCCATCCAATTCTGTAATGCTTCAGAGAGGGCACCTATGGCTGCCTGATTTGGATTGATATTTGCACAAGAACCTACAGCGAATTTTGGCCATTTTGAGGACCTGTGAACTGCAACGGTGACTATAGGTATATCTATATCTTGGG
>JAPYRM010000002.1 GCA_029941175.1 Halobacteriales archaeon | reverse complement strand
CAATTGTTCGGGGGACCGTTGTCTACGATGAAGGTGAAATAACTACCGATCCTGGATATGGAAAATATATAGATAAAAACGAGTATCGTTAATTTATTTTATATTTCTTCGATAATTTTTAACCCTTCAAACTTAAGGTGTGTTTCAAACCATTCTACTATCTGTGGACCAATTAAATTGATATATTTCCCATAAGCAGCGTAATGCGAAGTCCCTCTTTGTATTATAAGTTTTTTGGGCGACGATGCCTTTTCATACAACCGAATAGTTTGACGCTCCGGTGTTGTGTCGTCATTCTCAACACAAATAAATAAAACCCCACCATCTATCTGATCAACAACATCCTCTGGGCAGTATTCTATTATGGCTTCTGCACAAGACAAGGGCAACTCTTGTGGTATTTTAGTATCTACATCACTTTTAACATTCGTCGTCATTCTTTCAGGTGTTGGTATCTGTAGGCCTTCTAAACCTCTGGAAGGTACCATTTTACTTTTCCCAGTAAGGGCACGTTGCCTACGATCCCCTTCCAATGCATCAAGTAAACCAAGCCATTCATATTCTCTACGCATTCCCCTTATCCATTCAGCCCCATCTGCAACAGCATTGTTAGCTACCATACATTTTACTCTTTTATCCCGTGCAGCAGCTACAACAGCATTCCCCCCGCCTGTGCCACCTGAACCAAACAAACCAATCCGATTATTGTCTACTTCATCCCTAGTTTCAATATAGCTAATCGCATTGCGGATATCTTCTATCTGGCGCTCTGGATACAGGACAGAATCCCCTTCACTATCTCCAAACCCTCTATAATCAAAAACCAATACAACAAAACCCGCATCTACTAACAAATCATGGTATTGTTTGTATAACTTCCCACCTTTTAGTCCCAAAAAACCTGGCCCCTGAACGATACCTGGGGCAGGGCCCTTCATTTTTTCAGGCAATCTAAGTATGCCTGCAATCTTTTCACCTTCACTATAGAACGTAACATTTTCTTCTATCATTCCTACTTATTATAACTTCTATTAACTGTTAAAACGATCGTTATGACAAATTAACTAAGAACAACATTAAGCTCAACGTATACATTCTGTCAGAAATGAAACTCCCTTCTAACTAAATTCTTACTTATCTAGGGCAGTTGGGAAGTATGTCTTGTCCTAATAAATCCAAACAGTAATCCCAATCATCAAATCTCATCCGTAAGTCGAACACAAGATGATTAAGTCCACTTTGAACAAACTTCTCTACACCGTCTACTATGTCTTCTGGCGTACCTGCTAATAACACTCCATCAAGATCTTCAACTTTAGTAAATTTCCCACCTTCAGGTTTGACCCATTTATCTCTTTTATTAGATGAATCTAGGAGTCCTTGAACGTTTGCAGAATCAAGTGCTTTCTGTCGGTCCTCATCCGGACTTGTAATCGGAACTGCACCCACCGTTGGCCGTGGCCTCCCATGTTCTTTTGCTTCTCTTTCGAGCTTTTTAATGGCTTTTACAAAAGTTGGCATATTAATTCTACCTGGGAGCCACCCATCACAGAATTCAGCTGCCCAAGAAACAGCTAATGGAGTTGAACCCCCATACCATATGGGAATGTCACTAACCGGCTGAGGTCGAACCCATACATCCTCAAATGAAAATACGTCTCCATCGTGACTAAAGACATCTTCATTCCATGCAGCTCTTAATATGTCGACATTTTCCCGAACAACCCCTGTTCTATTCTCATAACCCTCTGGAAAACCAATGGCATCGAATTCATGTTTAAAATTTCCTGCACCAAGGCCACAAATTGCCCTACCATTTGACATCCAATCCAAACTCGCAAATTGATGTGCAAGATGCAGAGGATGCCTTAATGGTATCACTACTGCAGTTCCAAGTTCAATCTTTTTTGTAACAGTTGCCAATCCAGCTAATACGGCAAATGTATCTACATGTGTCTTATCTGCACCTTCCAGTCCATGAGGTTGGAATATCAAGTGATCTCTAATCCACACCGAATCAAGTCCATATTTTTCTGCTTTTATGGTCCCCTCCACTAGCTTTTCTACTGATGCATGTTCGCCAAAATTGGGAAGTAATATCCCATATTTTTGTTTCTCCATATAGTTATATCTTCAACAACTGTAATTAATTTATTGAAGTCACCGTTAGCATTCTATATGTTCTATGGAAGTGTTATTATCACTTTTAAAATCCGTGTATTTTCCACTTCTTCTATAGCAATTTTGATATCATTATATGTGATAAATTCACCTTCTTCTACCATTCTCCCTGTTTGATCAAGAACAAAACCAGCTATCGTCTCAAATTCATTCCCTTCTGGAAGCTCAATTTTCAATGTAGAGTTAATCTCATCTATATTGACATCCCCTCTAATCGCGATTATATTTGAAGAAATATATTCTATTGGGACCTCTTCTTCACTTTCAAGAATTTCCCCCACAATCTCTTCAAGTATGTCTTCTAGTGTAATCAACCCTTCCGCAGTCCCAAATTCATCAACAACAATTACCAATCCTAACCTATCTTTTTGCATTTCTGCCAATAACTCATCAATCTTTTTTGATTCTGGCACGTATATCGTAGGTTCTAAAATAGTTTTCAGCGCAGTTTCAGATCCTTTAGATTTACTTTCTCTTAATAAATTTCCTACTGTGACAACCCCTAGAATATTATCTAAATTTCCCTCATAAACTGGTAGGCACATATGCCCCGAACCCACACAAATATTTATCGCATCCGAAACACTCGAACTAATTGATACCGCATCGATATCAAGCCTAGGTGTCATGATCTCTTTGGCAATGGTCGTGTCAAGATCAAATATACCCTGTAGCATTTCAAGTTCTTCTTCTTCTATTACTCCCTCCACTTTCCCCACCTCCAACAAATCCTGAATTTCATCACGTGTAACGTATGGACTACTTATAGCAACCTCCGAATCCTCTCTTGTAATGATCTGGGCCAATCTGATAAAAACAAGAACAACAGGAGAAAACATTGACTCAAAAAAGTCTACCATCCGTGCAATCTTAACTGACCACGATTCTGGATTTCTAATGGCATATGATTTGGGGATTATTTCTCCAAAAACTAATACTAGTATTGTGATGATGAGTGTTGATAGTGCTATTGCAACTCCTCCTGTATAATAAAGTGCCAAAACACTCGTAGTTACTGAAGCCATTGCGATATTTACTATGTTATTCCCCACAAGCAGTGTTACTAATAGGTTTTGTGGACGTTCCCGGAGCCGAGAAACCACTTTTGCATTTGAAACATCTTCTGTTACCATCGCATCAATACGATGCTTTGAAAGAGAAAACATAGCTATTTCCGCAGAAGAGAAAAATGCAGATAATCCTAGTAGCACCAATATCGCAATTATAACCAACACCGTCAATGATGAATTTTCAGGGAATATTTCACCCAAATTTCCTAATATTGACAGCCCATAAATCCAGTCGGACATTCGATTCCATCCCCTCTAATCTTTAGGATCTATTAAGAGTTCCTTTGATACTCACACAATCTGTAAAATTAAATATACCCCCGCCAACATATCTCTGTAGTTGTTGAAAACCAAGATGAACCATATACAAAATGCTGCAATATCAATAAACTCTGGAGAATTAATAGTCTATCCCACCGAAACCACTTATGCATTGGGGGCAAACCCACTCGACACTCAAGCAATTCAAAAATTATTCAATGTCAAAAAAAGAGATCAAAAAAACCCCCTCTCTATAGCCTTCCCCACACTTATTGCCGCATCCCACCATGTGACCTTGTCTACTAAAACCAAACTTTTTGCAGATCATTTTCTCCCAGGCGCAGTCACTATTTTATGCGAGCCAACAAACTCTCAACTCAAAACTATGGCCAAAAACGGAAAGATAGGCATCCGAATACCTGACCACCCCCTTGCACTCAATCTCTTAACTCAAATCAATCCTATCACTGCAACTAGTGCCAACATCAGCGGGACCCCTGGGGCACGTACTATATCTGGCATAGACTCTGAACTATTGTCTTCCATTTCTACTATTATCGATGGGGGAAAAATTCCCGGTGGTAAAAGCACCGTAGTTGATGTGGATGAGTCAACCATCCTTCGAAAAGGCTCCCACTATGAAGAAATCAAAATATGGTTGGAAGTCAACACATCTCCTTTCGTTTGAATAAAACTTACCTTTTAATAATCGTAAGCCCAATCACATATCATTTGAATTATATCAAATATTGATACCTTATGACTCCTATCCCTTCTGAAGATATAATCACAAGACCAGTTTTTTGGGGAATAGGATCTGTTGGGGAAATTATATTCTATTGTTTATCAATTCTTACTTTAATCATATTCCTCAATGGAATCCGTTTACGCCTGAATCGCTATGCTTCTGGACGCGAAGACCCAACCAATCGATTGGACAACCTGCCCCATAGAATAATTCACTCAATTAAGTTCGTCGCAAGAAATACTGGTCAATTCGACCGCGATATTTATGCCGGTATTATGCATACCCTGATCCTTTGGGGCTTTCTCACGTTGACTATAGGGACTACCATTCTTGCAGTTGATATGGATCTATACCGGCCCTTGACAAAAAAATCATTTTTTGTGGGTGATTTTTATCTAGTATATTCTTTCGTAATGGATGCTTTGGGATTTCTTTTAGTAATTGGTTTGGTGATGGCCATTTATCGTCGATATTGGGTTAAAACACAAAGACTACATGGAAAACACACCAGCCTCGAAGACGATCTATTCATTTTTTCTTTATTATATCTTTGCATAGGTGGATATCTCATAGAAGGAGTACGTATACTGGGGTTATCATTTCCATCTTTTGAGAAAGTTAGTTTTGTAGGGTGGTTTGTTGCACTATTGCTCTTCAAAAGTGGTATCTCTCCCCTCACATCCCAATCCCTATATCCTTTATTATGGTGGAGTCACGCAATAATTGCATTATTGTTTACAGCAACAATTCCTTATGCAAAACCGTTCCATATGTTCTCGAGCTTAGCCAATGTAATAGCACGAGACGAACTCTCAGGAATCCGTTTACCAAGAATTCCAGAAAACGCAACACCTGCAGAAATAGGTCCTACCACCATCGAAGATTTTTCTTGGAAGCAATTACTCGACCACGATGCCTGCACAAAATGTGGACGATGTTCTGCCGTTTGCCCCGCAAAAGCTTCTGGACGTGATCTCGATCCCCGTGATGTCATTCTAGACTTAAAACGATACAAAGACGAAATCGACTCCGGAGCGGGATTAAAACGTCCTATCATTTCTGATGGGGGAAGTGTAATTTCAATAGACTCTATGAATTCTTGTATGTCTTGTTTGGCCTGTGTAGACGCCTGTCCTGTTGGAATAGAACATGTAACTCAATTCACAGAAATGAACCGTAGACTCGTTGAATCAGGTCAGCTTAATGAAAATCTCCAACCCATTATGACTGATATATTCACTCATGGGAACTCATTCGGACTCCCTGAGAGAAAACGACCAGAATGGACAAAAGATCTCCCTTTTGTAATCCCCGACGCTCGCGATTCAAAGGTGCAATATTTGTGGTATGTAGGAGATTTACCTAGTTACGATCCGCGCAATCAAAAAATAGCCAAAGCACTAGCACACATATTCAACGAGGCGGGGATCTCTTATGGAATTCTCTATGACTCTGAGAAAAACGATGGAAATGATGTCCGAAGGGTGGGCGAAGAAGGGTTATATGAAATGCTGGCAGAAACTAATATTGAACTTTTTAACCAATGTGTTTTCGAAACTATAGTCTGCACAGATCCACATTCTTATAATACAATTAAAAATGAATATCCTCAATTTGGATTCGAAACAAATGTTCGTCATTATACTAGTGTATTAGAAGATTTAGTTAACTCTGGAAAATTAATTATACCCCCTTCTTTGGATTATTCTGTTACTTATCACGACCCTTGCCATCTTGGCAGATATAACCATGAATATGAATCCCCTCGTGAGCTTATCAAAAAAACAGGATGTGTTTTGCATGAAATGCCACGAAACAGAAAAAGCTCTTTTTGTTGTGGAGGGGGTGGAGGCGGACTTTGGATGGATTTCCCAGACACCCAAAAACCATCTGAGGAACGTTTGAGAGAAGCATTAGAGGATACACAGAAAGCTGCAGAAAAGTTCGTTGTCTCTTGCCCTCAGTGTATGGTGATGTATGAAGATGGCAGAAAAACAGGTGGATTTGAAGACCAAATTAAAATCATAGATGTCGCAGAATTAATAGCAGAAGCTATTCTAACTAGCAATCTTACCAAAGCATAATTATACCTAGTGTGACCGAAGCAAGAATCGTTTCAAAAATAAGAGTTCCAAATGCGGATAAAACTATGAATTTTTTATCTCCCATTTTCGCTAGTCCCGCAGGAACTGTTAACATACCCCTTGTAAAAAACATAGTATTTGAGAGTGGTATTACTATGGCGCCCCATTGATAAAACCATCCATCAAACTTTTCCAAATGGGATTCTTTAACCCGGAACCATTTTTTCTTTAACAAACCTTCTCTCCCAATCCTCTTCGCAACTATAAAAAGTGCATACTGTCCTATAGTGGCCCCAACCACTGAAATACAAATTACCAATACATATTCTGCTGGGGAATTTGCCAGAAAAACAACCGCTATAGGGACTAGACTTTCTGAAGGGGCAAAATACAATAACATCGCTCCTTCTATTATAAAAACTAGAAACAAAGCTAAATACCCATACTGTGATAAAAACTCCTGCACAAAAATAGTAGAAGTTGAAACTATAGCCAAAACTACTTTTATTTTAGCCACCCCCCTTCAAAGAGATTCCGACAAAATCATATCTCCTTTCAACATCGAATGGTGTTTATCGTTGGAATCCTCACTAACCAATATGAAAAAAAGGAAGGTAATCACCCTTGCAATTGAAGATTCACTTTCCTCTCTCCAACGTGTGGAAGATCTAAAAGTAAAACTTGAATCTCGTAATTATATTGTAGATCTACAAAAAATCAAAAAACCCGATTCATCTCCCTCTAAAAATTTCACCGAACACGTCAAAAAACAAGAGAAATTCATTGAACATCTAAACCAAAAAGTGTTGGATTCTGAAGTGAATGGCGCCGTCTACTCTCTACTACATTTTCCAAAAAAATTCCCCAAAGAATTAATCTTATCAGGTATAACGCGACAGGATGTAGTTCGAGATGTATTACTCACTCCCGACGGAAATTCTATAACAAATCTCTCCAAAGAAACTATTGTAGGGTTATCTAATCACAGAAATGCTAAACAACTCACTTCAATTCAACCAGAACTCAAACAAGAATTTTTACTCGAAGAAACATCCTCTCAATTTAAAAATTGGTTTTCAAACGATCAACAAAATAAAGCGCTTTTGTTACCTTTTGAAGAACTAAAACCTGAAGAATTTTCAAAAAACACAAAAACCTTTTTCCTCCCTTTAAAATACTTCGTCCCAGCCCCTTGCCAAGGTACTTTTTCGGTAGCATCTATGGACGAAACGAAGTTCAGCACTATTATCTACAACCTAATCGATAATCACCGTTCCCGAGTCGAAACAATAACCGAAAGATTAGTTCTATCCAATCTAGACTCAAAATTAGCACTCTCTGCTGGTATCCACGCAATTGTAAAAGGAGAAAATGTACGTATAATGGTTCAATTATTTAACGACTCCCTCCAAAAAAATATCAATACGCACCGAGACTTACCCATTAGAACTTATTTTGAATCTGCAAAAAAATTCGCTACAGATTTGGACATTATGGTGAATGAATTTTGACCGATCCGTCAATTCTTCAATTAAAAAATAGGGCAACACAATGTGCCAAATATCTACTGGATTCTACCTCAGTCTTGTGCATTTCCCATATAGATGCGGATGGATTAACTAGCGCAGCAATAGCAACCCAAGCAATCAAACGAGCGAATATACCTGTCACTACCGCATTCTCTAAGAAATTAGGCGAGCCAGAATTACGACAATTAACAAAAACAGATTATGACACAATTCTTTTCACAGATTTTGGGAGTGGACAGATAGAAAAAATAATACAATATGGTGAAAAAGGAAATTTTACACCTATCATTTGCGATCACCACCAGCCTTCAATTACACCTTTGGATTCTCCACCATTTGAACCCAATTCTGATTTTCATTTAAACCCACTTTTATTTGGAATCAATGGAGCCTCCGAGTTATCCGGGGCAGGGACCTGTTATTTCCTTGCAAGAGCTTTGGAGTCTGGTGAAATTGATAATAGGGATTTAGCAGCACTTGCCATTGTAGGTGCTATTGGAGATATGCAGGCAAGAGAAAAAGGATTGATTGGGCCAAATAAAAATATAGCACAAGAAGGTGCAGAAAAAGGAGTATTGAATATCAAACCCGATTTATCTTTTTATGGAAAACAAACTAGACCTCTCCCAAAATTATTAGAATATTCTTCCGAATTTGGGATACCTGGTATATCCAATGATTCCTCTGGAGCTATTCGTTTCCTAAAAAATTTAAACATCGAATTACGCGGGAACGGTAAATGGAAAACTTGGGTCGAGCTTTCTCACTCAGATCAAAAAACAATACTTAGTAGTCTAGTTACATATTCAATCTCCCGTGGACTCCCCCCCGAGAAAATAAATTCTTTTATCTCTCCCGTCTATGAATTAGAAAAAGAAATTATAGGAACCGAACTCCGGGAAGCGACCGAATTCTCTACAGTTTTAAATGCAACAGCAAGGTATGGGCGACCCGATGTTGGCTTGTCTATATGTCTCGGAGACCGCGATAAATCACTATCCCGAGCAAAAAGTTTGTTAGCTGTGCACCGAAGAAATCTAGCCGAAGGAATTGGTTTGTTCAATCGAGAAGGTGTTGTAATGGAAGATAATTTCCAGTGGTTCCATGCACAAGACAAAATCCGAGACACAATTGTAGGAATCGTTGCAGGCATGGTATTGGGAATGGATGGGACCGATCCAAACAAACCAATTTTTGCCTTTGCCAAAACTGATGAAGGCGATTTAAAAGTATCCTCCCGTGGAACCTCATCACTCGTAAAAAAAGGATTGAACCTATCTGAAATAATGAGACTATCTGCACAATATGTTGGAGGCGAAGGAGGGGGGCACGACATAGCAGCAGGGGCAACTATACCTCTAAAAACAGAAAAACTATTCCTTGAACAAATTAAAACCATACTTGAAACTCAACTCTCTAACCCCTCTTAACACATATGCCAGAATTCGACCCATCCCTCTTTGAAAATAAATATGTCCACTATCTCCTAGAATTGGAAACAGCTTACAAAAACACATTTTCTACTATGCTAGAAAAATTCGATTCTCAAGTCATCCACGCAATAGATCAGGGAGTTTTAGTTAAAAGTGAACCTGTCTATGAAAATGGAGAATTTCATATACTCTTGCCGGACAATCCTGGGGCATTGATGGGACTTGTTTTAATCGACAACGAAACTTTGAACCAAATCCTAGATGAATACGTCACCGAATTAACAAAAGAACTACAATTTATTTTTGGAATTAAATCATGATGGAGAACTTTATTTTTTACAAATGGAACGCATTAACATGGTAACAAAAAGACAAAATATACTTCTCATTGTGATGGACACCGTTCGAAGAGACCGTCTCTCAATTTATGGATATGAAAAAAAAGTAAGTCCCTCTTTAGAAGAACTATCCAAAGAAGCTCTAGTTCTGGAACACGTAGTTTCTCCAGCCCCTTGGACTTTACCTGTGCATGCTTCGTTATTCACAGGTCTCTACCCTAGTGAGCATGGGGCAAACCAAGAACGTCCATATCTCAAAAAAAATTCTACTACTCTGGCAACTTCTCTGTCAGAAAGTGGATATTCCACCGCTTGCTATTCTTCAAATGCATGGATAACTCCTTATACTGGTTTGACATCCGGATTCGAAGATATAGATAGTTTCTTCGAAATTATCCCACGATCTTTGTTATTTAAACCAGTAGTATTATTTTATGCTTGGTTTTGGCGGAAAATAAATTCCAAACCCAGATTCAATTCTATCGCAACCAAAATAGTCGAAGTGGGAAATGAAATCCATGAATTTCTTTCAACCAAGAACAAATTAGCCGATTCAAAAACCCCTTCTGTCATCGATAAAACTATCAATTTCATAGATTCACACGAACAATACTTTGTATTTATCAATTTAATGGATGCTCACCTTCCTTATAACCCTCCCAAAAAATGTAGAGATAAGTTCGCCCCAGATGTTGATCCCAATTCAGTGTGTCAAAATTCCAAAGAATATAATTCTGGTTCTCGAGATATACTCGAAGATGAATGGAACCAAATCCGTCAATTATACGATGCTGAAATCCACTATCCAGATTCTCAATTGGGTAGACTATTCGATTGGATGAAATCAAATAATAAATGGGATGAAACATTGGTAATAGTCTGCTCTGACCATGGAGAATTACACGGGGAGCATGGTCTATATGGGCATGAATTTTGCATTTACGACCAACTTGTACATGTTCCTCTATTGATTAAACATAACAACATAGATAGAACCATTCAAAATCACCAAATAGAACTCATTGATTTATACCACACAATCATCGATGCATCTGGTGGATTCGTCGCGAAAAAAGGTACGCCTCTCGATAAAAAAAGATCACTTTTATCTCCTACCTACCGACAGTTCGAAGGATCAGAGTTCGCTTTTATTGAATATTCAAAACCAATTGTAGAATTACAACAATTGGAATCAAAAGCAAAAAAATCTAACATAACCCTTGATAAACATTCTCGGTTTTATTCTAGAATGAGGGGTGTACGGACCAAAGAAACAAAATACATTAAAAACGAAATAATCGCAGATGAATTTTATCAAATTGATGAAGATCCAAACGAATTAAACAACCAAATCAATTCTAAAAATTCCACCATGGACTCTCTCACAAACTCTTTATCCACTTTTGAAATAAAAACCAAAGCAAGTTGGGATTCTATTGCCAATCCCGATGAAGACACGACATCCGACATGGATGAACAAGTACGAAATAGGTTGCGAGATCTCGGCTATTTAGACTGATCTAAAAATTCAAATCTAATTTAAACATAACTATCACTTTAAACTATTATTATCTAATTTCTTTTTTGATTTCTACAGGAGTAGGGACAAAATAACCCAAATCGCTCTGTTTATTTTTATCATTCTCAAAAATACTTTTCAACGATTTTTCAATAAGGTTCAATCGTTGCTTTGTGTATTCTCTACATTTAAATTCTTCTGCCATGGACATAGCAGCTTTAAGATACTTTGAAATAGATTTTTGATGAACAGTTAAATGAACTTTTCCCCCACATTCTCTGCAAACACCTGATAATGGTACCCTTCTATATTTTATGCTACACGCTGGACAACGGGTTTCTTGACGTGAAAACGCACGAAGATTTCCTAAAAGATCCGGAAGAAAATGATATTCTATAATTCGCTCCGCAACATCTGTTTCATCAACGGCTCTAATTTTTCTTGCTAGGTTTAATTGAGCATCTAATTTATCCAACATGGGACCTAGCGTTTTGTAAGCTGACAATCTTGGACCCGCTGCTATATCTGAAGTGTCGTGTGTGTGCAAAAGATCTGCATATAATTCGCCCTTTTCAATTGAATCCCTGGCAAGTTTCACACTTATATCGGTCGGGTGTTCAAAATTAAGGGTCGCTTCGTAGAACTCAAGTGGATACCTCTCAACACTATCTACATTATGAGCTTCGTCGTCAATTTCAGTTGGATTGAGAATAGCAGACATAACCAATGGTGCATCCATTTTTCCCCCTCTTTTATCAGGTAAATAACTCCTACTAAAATTCAATAAACCATCTAAAAGTAACATCACACAATCTTCATCACCATCACAATTTCTTCTCTTAGCCGCATGGAAATATGGATGGGCATATCCAACTGACGCATTTGTAAATCCCAGTATTCTTCCAACAACACCAGCACTAGTATGTGGAGCTAGTCCCAATACCAATTTCCCAATCAAATCATCGTTGTTTTGAATATTATAGAATGGATCTAATCCGTAAAATTTCATTAATAACTCATCAATGAAATTTGCAGTATGTTTTAAATGCTCCGCGGCACCATGAGACAATATAAGATCTTGAACCCGTATTGGGACAAGTTGTTTTTCCTCTTTTAATGGATCTCCATAAATATCAAACTCATATCCCATATCTTTTAACTTCACAATCGAGACACCCAATTCCGAAGCACGAAAACTAGTAACTGGAAGATCTGTCATATCGTACCTTATAGTCCCATCTTTGAATGTGGACACATTGTGCTTTGCCCTAAGAATTCCCTTTTCTATCGGTTCTGGGGTTTTATTCTTAGAAGTAAGTACCTTCACACCTTTGAGAATATCAAATGCACTTTCTCTTTCTCCCACCATCTCTAGTGCTTCTTTGTATATCTCTGCCAATCCAATTTTGTCAAAAAATTCAGGTCGAGTTTTCGATCCACATTTAGGACACGATATCTCCACACCTCCAATATTCTGAATACATCTCGATTTACATTTTCCACAAATATATACTGGAAAAGATTTCCCACCACACTCTTGACAAGAAAAACGATGAGTTTCTACATTACAGCTAGAACACATTCTCTTACCAATTTCAGTTTTGATCAATCCTTTTTTTGCATAAACACGCTCGAACGATTTCGATGCGAGAGATACATTTCTCCTATCTCCCCCCGATTCTCCTAATGGAAATAGTGTATGAACTGGAGGGCTCATTTCACGTGATTCGGATTTTTCAGGCCTTCCCATTCTCCCACCTATCCGCGTCGGCGCACGCTCTCTAACGGTGAATGGGGCGACTTCATTAATAGCCTTCATAGAATTTTGCCATATCTTTGCCTCCGGAGTGAGCGATTCCCACAACATTGTTAGATCCTCAGAAAGTCCCAATGAAAGAATAAATGGGAATGGGTCTCTAATTTCAATCTCTTCTAAACCGCCATGTTCTATTAATAAAGACTCAAGAGTTTCCTTAATACTTGGGCTCGATCTCACAAATAAAACACCACCTGAGATATGCCCCTTTGAAACCTCTTCACTAAGCTCTTGAAATTGTATCGGAGTGATATCGTGCCATAAATATGTATATTTCGGGTGTAGTGGAACTTTTAATTCTTTTGACCACTTTATTACTTGATCAGCAGTTGGATTTTCCAACTTAATATCTTCTCCATCAAACAAAGATTGTATATTTATTCCTCCCTTTTCAACATCTAAAATCCACCATTCCACTACATAAGACGAAGGCAATAAATCACGATTATTCTCTACAAACTCACCAAAACCAATTAGGCATTCTCCCAAATCTATGATGCTCTCTATTTCTTCTTTGATTTCTACAACCTTTTCGACGGTCTTCACACTGAGAACTTGTCCCGAACCCAACCTCACAGTTGGACCTTCTATGGTATCTACCGGAACCACACCTGCCGCCTTACCCGGATATTCTGTTTTTAATTGAGTTCCCGGGGCAAGAAAATCATCAAGGATGTGCATAGTAACTGGGTGTATCCCTATAGTTGACAAGCCTGTATTTCTAGCCCGTCCATATCTAAGTCTAAACCCACCTGGTCGGGAAGGGTGTGAAAAAACAGGCCTTCCCGCAATTATATCCCGTAAATATTTATCTTCTGGTTTAGCACGTCTGGGACCATTTACAACTTCTTTAGTTTCTTCCACACTCTCAGGTGCCTCATCTTCTGAAAATTTACCCGCAATAAGATCATTTAACCACGGCCATTCAATCTCATTCAATTGAGACGTGTACCTCTTTATTTTTGGAGCTTTCAGAGCAATCCCCTCTGCAAGGACAAGACACATCCCACCTCTCGATTTGTTGGTCTTCACACGAGTCAAATCTCTATAACCTGATACTTCCATTTTCCCAGTTGGCTCACCGTCCAACATTATGGGACAGTTCCGGGCAATAAACTTTGTCTCTTCAGAAGATGGGAGGTACTGCAAACTCGTTTCTCTAGCATATAATTCAATTTCTTCAGCGTACCGCTCAACTTCTTCTTGTAATGGTTTGTAACTCGAAATACCAAGTATAGTCCGAACATAATCTGCGACCAATACTGATAATGCTTGTGCAGTCCCCCCTGCAGATCTTATTGGACCTGCATAAAAAATACGAACAAATTCAGTTCCATCACTATTGCCACAGAGTTCAACTCTATCTATCCCTTCTAGTGGGGCTGCAACCACTCCTTCTGTCAACAAAGCCACCGCAGTCCGAATTGCACCTTCGATTATTCCCTCATATGTATCATATTCTCCAACCTTTCCTTCTGCAAAATCTTTAGCTAACTCTAGCGCTATTTCTTCCCTTCCCATATCTTCTTCAAGTTCTCTAATTCTATCTGAGAGGCCACTTATTCCAAGTAGATTTTCTATCCTCCCTGCCATATCGTTCGCGATAGGTATCTCTACCTTCAAACTAGGATCTTTTCCGATTTCTCTAGCCCTTTCGGCAACAAATAAACACTTCTCCACTTGACTCTCTATCCGTTCAAAGTATGAGACATATTCTGAGCGCATTAATTACCTATAAAGTGGGGAACTAAGATACAACCTTCGGAGATGTTCTATAATCTTTCTGGTAGTAAGGCATATGTATATTGACACCAACTACCTCATATGTTCAACTCCGAACCCTGTGATGGATGTTCTCGGTCAATCTCTGATGCACTCTCCCGTACTGTCCGATTAATAGTCGACCAAAGAGATGTAGATTCACAACGTTTGTGCCCTGATTGTTTTGCTTCTTGGATCCACCGCTATGAATCTGAAATGCAAATTTCTCAACAAGTTATCGGCTCTGATGACATAATCGTCGACTAAAACTATCACTCTTTTTGTGACTATTCTATCCCTATTTTCTTAACAAAATCTAGTGATATCAATTCATTGACCAACTCCCCTGGCAACTGCTCATCTGTAATTATATATAACTTCGGGTCATCCGTGAATTCTGGGTCTTCACTTATTGTTTGACGTATAGATATACCTTGTTTAGCTATCAAAGACGTAACAATTGAAACAATCCCTGGATTAGTCGCGTCATTGACCTCTACAGTCAACACCGACAATTTTAGTACTGGAGCTAGATCTCGAAGACTAGGTATGGATGAAATATTTTGAAAAATTGGTTTTAATTCCACATCTTGTAGTATGGTATTCGTCGTTGAATCCACCACTCTCCGGTCGATTCCCAATTCACCTGCAATTTGGGTATGTGGAATTTCAATCGCCCCCGACACTACTCTGCCTGTATCGTTGACAGAAAACCCTCTAGTTAATAAAAGCCGAATAACAGCTTGCTGACTAGGGCTCCCTTTAAATTTCCGCATAATTACATCAAACATTTTAACTTATCTATAGTCTCGTGGACCTTAGCCGTATGGGCTAAAGCCCCCCTTTTGTACTTGGGGTTTCTTTCCTCCTACCATCTCTCTGACTTGCATCATCAATCCCTTTACCAACAGCTTTGAATAAAGCCTCCACTTCGTGATGCGCGTTTCCGCCTTTCACAGAACAATGCAATGTAACCCCTGCATTCATCGCAAAACTCCTAAAAAAATGAGGTGCCATGCTACTCGTGAAATTGCCTATTTGTTCTTCACTAAATGTTCCTTCAAATGAGAAATATGGCCTTCCACTAATGTCAATAATCACCGAAGCCACTGACTCATCCATGGGGATATTTCTTTCAGCAAAACGATTTATTCCCACTTTATCCCCCCATGCCTCACAAAACGATTTGCCCAACACTATTCCTACATCTTCTATCGTGTGGTGGCCATCCACTTCCACATCCCCTTCTGCCTGGATGTCTAAATCAAACAAACCGTGTGTAGCAAACGATTCCAATACGTGGTCAAAAAAGTCTATCCCAGTGTTTATATTTGAGTTCCCACGACCATCTACATTCAATGAAAGTTCTATGGTGGTTTCTTTAGTTCCCCTTGTTACCTTTGCCTTTCTAGCGCCAAACAAGAGTTTTTGCCCTTCTATGTCGGCGTCTGCACTTTCTACAATTCCTTCTTTACACCACCTTCTGTGGGTTCCAATACCTCTCTCTGAAAAGCTTTCATTACAATATTCACAAGTTGGCATGTCGCTACACTTAGTTGGTATCTTACATAAACATTTCTTTTTATGCGGACGATATATGCGGATTATATATTTTTAATAAATGTCATATGCGGACGATATATGCGGATTATATATCTTTGATCCAATCTTTTATTTCTTCAAATGAAATTGACCCCTCGTACAATGCACTCCCGACAACTGCTGCAGATGCCCCTGCCTGGTAAAATATTTCTAAGTCTTTCAAAGAAGCTACGCCCCCACTAGCAACAATCGGTATCTCTACCAATCTAGCCATTTCTTCAATCACTCCCCCCCGTACTCCCTCCAATCTCCCTTCAACATCCACATCTGTAAATAAAATACTCGCCGCACCCAATTCCTCATACATCTTCGCCGCCTTTATCGGATCCAAATTGGTTTTTTTCTCCCAACCTTCCACTACGATTTCTCTACCTTTTGAGTCTAGACTAACCATAATGCATTTTGGATATTTTTTACTCAACATTTCTACTAACTCTGGATTTTCTATTGCAGCAGTTCCCAAAATAACTCTGTCTGCCCCCATTTCTATCAATTCTGTTACTCTTTTTTCTTTTCTGATCCCCCCTCCTACTTGTACTGACATGCCAATTTCTTCTAGAATTCTTTCTATTATTGATTTATTTTTAAGTTCTCCTTCAAATGCACCATCAATATCTACTATGTGTATCGTTTTAGCACCCATTTCTTCCCACCGCAACGCACACTGTACAGGATCTCCATAATATTTTTCTGTCCCTCTTAACCCGCCTACGAGTTGCACCGTCTTCCCATTTTGAATATCTATCGCTGGGATCACTTCGAATAGTGGGTTCATGCGTTTCGGTTTGTCTTACATCAGGTAAAGCCACCGTTTTCTATCCCATTGAAATCAGAACAGCAAGGTCTAACAATACCCACGTAAAATAACTACTTAATGCCAACAGTCGAATACCTAAATTACGATGTATTAACAGACAATGAATGGGACTTAGACGACGACGACCTCTTCGAAAAAGCCGCCAACTCTGAACTCTCTAGTGAAGACTACGGTTCTTTTGATGTCAACGAAGGAGAATATATACTTGAAGTTGCAGAAGTTGAAGGATATGATTGGCCATTTTCTTGTCGTGCGGGCGCCTGTGCCAACTGCGCTGCTATATTGAAATCCGGTGAAATTAATATGGACATGCAACAAATTCTCTCCGACGACGAAGTCGAAGAATACAACATCCGTCTCACATGTATTGGTTCTCCAGAATCCGAAAAAATAAAGATAGTTTTCAATGCTAAACATTTGGACTATCTCCAAAACCGAGTAATTTGATTTACTTCAAAAAACGAAAAGTAATTTTATTGCTGCTATTTAAGGGAAATATCTTTCTACATCCTACGCGTTCAATTATCTGTGTCTAACTCTTTCGAAATATCATTCGGCGATAATGGCCTAGTCCCTGTTATCACCCAAAATATAGAAACAAATGAAGTTCTCATGCTTGCTTATGCCGATTCCACTGCACTATCTCTAACCCGTAAAACTGGATTGGCACATTATTTTTCACGTAGTCGAAATGAAATCTGGAAAAAGGGTGAAACTAGTGGAAATATACAACATGTCCATGAAATACGCGTGGATTGTGATGGGGATGCAATTTTGTATATTGTTTCACAAACTAATAATGCATGCCATACCGGCAAGATGTCTTGTTTCCACAATCAAATCATAGATGTGATTTCTGATGGTTCCCCAACTTCCCAATTCTTTCTAGAACCCTTTTAATCTCTATGTTGCGCCTTTCCAAAATTAAACAACAATTTGATCTCCCACTTCTCCCTTTATACCTGACCCTACTCGCTTCTGGAT
>JAPYRM010000001.1:21077-21825 GCA_029941175.1 Halobacteriales archaeon | reverse complement strand
ATTCCGCCACCACCTGCGTGAAACACTACAGGTAGATTATGGTCCTCTGCTGCCTCATATATTTGATCGTATTTTCTGTTTCCAAAAGGGGGTTCGGGTCCAGCGGTTACGAAACACCCTCCGATAATACCTTTTTCATCGGCACATCGATCGATGATGTCCACGGCTTCTCGTGGTTCTTGGAAAGGTAGAGGCATCATTGTGAATATTCCTTCGGATGGGTTTACCACTTGGTCTAGCATATAGTCTGTGTAAGCATTAGCTAGAAGAGTAGCACGTTCGTCGTCTCCTTTTATCCTCGAAAAAGTAAGCATTTTTTGAGAGAGCATGTTAATAGCATCAAGTCCCAAAAATTCCATTACATCTGGGATAATTTCAGGTACAAATCCACCAGCTTTTCGTTGAATGTCTGTGAATTCATCTCGTTTTATTCTACCGAAAACGGACCGGTCTCCGGTGGAGAGTGGGTAAAGGCCTGCTAAACTCGCTTTATCTTTCCCAGACATTCCGACTAGACGTGTTTTCCAGGGTTCGGGATAATAGTCGTGTAACTGATCTAAACCTTCCATAAAATGTGCGTCTACGTCAACTACACGGTATTTATATTTGCCCATGGGGAGGCGTAAGAGCTGAGAGATACTATATCTTTCTGGGCTGATTTGGGATAGTAAATATAGATGGCTGAGGAGAGTAAGCCCCCTTCTGTTTTTCTCCGGCATTCGGCTAAGCGCCCGGGCCCTGGTCGTAC
>JAPYRM010000001.1:0-21067 GCA_029941175.1 Halobacteriales archaeon | reverse complement strand
CTAATTCATCGTTCCCCCAATCATCTCACCTCCTTCACCGTTCCATCGATCCTCAAGTTAGATATTCTATCTAACGTCCAGAAAATATCTGGCACCTTCTACCCTCAGGAGGTTAACTCCCACACCCTTACGGGCGAGGTTCGCTCGTTTCATAGGTCAGGCGGAGACGTGTCGTTTCTGTTTCAGAGCCAGTGGTCTCCCACTCCAGGCTTGCACCTGGTCACCTGTACGACCGGTGGGGGGACTTTCCTCACGGATAATCCGCGGCAGCCGGTCTTCCTCTGCCACCGAACCCACTGAGTGTCTGAGAGGCAATAAGAGTGTTGTGGTAAATTGTATCAATTGGCATTCACACTGACAGGGAAAATGAACCTAATATTTCTTCCACATCAGTGGTAGTAGGGGCATTGATAATAGTAACTGTTTTACTAGTAGTAGAGATGGCAAATGCATCTTCAAATGGTCCGTTGTCTATTACCCATAAGGTTGTTTTATTATTGGAGCTACTCCCTACTTTGGTTGCTTGATGGGAATCTAAAACTTTAGAATATGCATCATAGAATTCATCAGCGTCGGTGGGAGTATCCCATTTTGTTGTCCAGATATATCCATACTCATTCTGAGCCATTTCGGATCGGTATAGAGGGAGTAACTTGTCATTTCCCCATCCTACAGAAGGTTGACTAGTATAGTTAAATGTGGGGAAGGGTTTTAGATCAGATGTATTTGGAGATACGTTGCGAGAATCCCAAAAATTGTTAGTATCCAAGATAGCTGCACCGTATTCGCGGGATTGATGCCAAAACATTGAAAAGATACTAGCTTCACCTACAGTATCGGCACCATCAATGCCGTGATTGGAAAAAGATTTCCAGACCCCACCATTTTGACTGGGAATTCCTTCTACGGGGAAATTTATTTCAAGAGGGGCTGGTTTATCTTCTGATAAATGGATAATTTGTTCTGTAGAAAGTGGAGGGGATTTGTATTTGGAATGTACAGAATCCCAGCCATCTTGAGATTTTAGATAGTCCACGTAAGTTGCCCCATCAGAATAAGGATGGAACAATATGATCAACACTCCAAAATTAATTGGTGCAGGGGGAGTAATTATTTCAGAGTTGGACGTATCTATTGTAAGTTCGGGTGTTTGGACACATTGCCAGTCCTCCCAAATCACTTCTTCTAAAAGAGAATTATTACGTACGGATATGGATCCTTCACAAACTTGATCGTAATACCACTCTACATACATTGCCGTTCCTTCTACGAGGCCATTTACAGCCAGTTGAGTATCTTGAGTGAGTTGAGGAGAGGATTCGTCGACCGTGTCCAAATGCCCTTCTTGATCTTGTAAAGCGTGGACCAACTCGTGGATAAGTACATCTTCTGCGATTACGAGGAGGTCATTGTCAAATTCATTGACAATTACAATTTGTCCATTGTAATAAACTCCGGCAATACTTTGTCCGGATGTATTTTCTAATTCAGATTCTGCTGATTGATCTTCTCCTATTATAAAAAGTGCCTCCCATACTTGGTCATTCCATACAGAATGATCAGGTTCGCCATCTTCAATTGTTGTGATGGATTCGGCGTCAACAGAAGTGGTATTTGTTTTCATGAACTCGCTTGTGGTAGTCACATTGATGAGGATAAGATTGTCAAATTCTAAATCTAAAATATATTCAGTACGTGCATGGGCCCGGGATATATATGGAAGGAATTCATCATCGCTTAAACCGTCAGATTGATCGATGGAAATTAAATCGTAGTGATGGTATCCATTTTCAGACCCCACAGTATCGTATGCTTGAGAAGTGGTAGAAGCTGCAGAACCTCGAGCATTATAGATATTAGAGATGAGATCTAATTGATTCGTTTCGTTCCAAAAAAAAGCAGGATAAACTATACTGGAGATTAATAAAACTACTAAAATTACAGCAATGAGAGAATATTTCATTCAAGGGGATCCTCATGCAGAGGCTGCCCACATTCAGGACAATGGTTATCTTCGTAGCGAAGTTTTATTGCAGCTCGCCGTACATCACGCATGATACTTGAGATGCGATCTTCTGCGTCTAATTCATCATTTAACGATAGACCTATGCTTTCAACCTCTAGAAGAAATTTAGCAACTTCGGTTGATTCATACATTAAATCGTCTAACTGATTTGCAGTGATAAAACCCGACATGGCACCGTATAGAAATGTTGCTCCAGACTTTTTTATTTTCGCTTCAAAGGCATGCCGTGCTTGATTGACTGCTTGTGGAGAGTAGGGCTTGGTCATGAAAGGGACCAATTCAGGTAAATGAGTGCCTATTTTGGTCATTTCAATGCCGGTCGCGGTTCTAAAATCAGAGCACAGACGTGCTATTGCCCATTCACGGGCAGTGATATAGGTTCGGTCTCTGAGAAATTTATTTACCCGATCATAACTTGCTCTATCGATTTTGCTGAATCGATCATACGTACGAACGTCTTCTGGAATTGAGGAGTCAGAGGCATTTTCGTGAGAAAAATTAACTTCTTCCAGCCCATTCTCGGGTGGATCTTCAGCCATATTTTTTATTTAAACGGCAACCCAAAAAGAGTATCGCTAGACAGTGAAGGATATTTCGCATCGGTGGGACTTTATTGGCTCGAAGAATGAGAAAGATATATGAAAGATGAACTTATCAAAGGTCAGGGAATAGATCCGGAAAGGGCATCTCTATTGCCAGGAATGGGATTCTTCATCCCAGAATCGGTTTATCGTGAGCAGAAAGAAAAAGAGCTTGAAACTTCTCTCAAAGGGGCAGAGTTAGTGGTGGTTACAGATTCAGATGCGGATGGTTTGACCTGTGCGGCCCTTGTACAGGAATATCAAGAGAATGCGATATGCGTCCCAACTAGTCCTTACGATTTGGGAGATTGTATTAGCCGGGTTGCCACACATATTGAGCAAGGGGTCAAGATGTACATATGTGATCTCTGTCCAGATTCGGTTGAGGAAATAGAGCCGGGATTGAGAGAATTATGCGGTAAAACTGATTTTATTATTTGGTGTGATCATCATCGATGGGACAAGGACATATATGATTTTGTAGAGTCCCTAGGAGTTCAAGTGGAGTTGGGAGACTCGTCAGAAGAATGTGCCGCAGATGTGGTATTTCGTGTGTTAAATGAAGATTTTTCTGAGAAAATGAAAGAATTAGTAGAGGTTACTAGAGATCATGACTTATGGCTGTGTGAAGATGACCGGAGTGGATATTTGGCAGATTTTGCTATGTGGGCACCAGTTAAAGAATATATAGAAGTTGTCCGAGAATGCGGCGCGGATTTGCCAGAAGTTATAATATCGTTTTTAGAAGAGAATAGAGAAGAAAAAAATGACCTGATTGGACGTGCCATAAGTCGTGCGGAATATAAAAAAATAGGGAGATATACAGTAGGAATAACATATGGGAAATGTTCTCAGAATGAAGTCGCAGAAGGTATTAGGAGAGAAGGAGCGGATGTGTGTATGATCGTGAAACCGACAGGGGGAGTCAGTATCAGAGGAAGTGAGAAATTTGAAAGGTGTCACGAATTGGCAAGGATGTTTGAAGGAGGAGGACATCCTAGAGCCGCAGGTTGCATGCCAATTGAATTCTCAGATTTACTTCATTATGCCAATCATTGGATAAGCCAGGGAGAAGAAACGAAAAAAGTACTAATTGAAGCTTTGGAAATGATGGTAAGAGATGGGAACGCGGGGGGATAAAAATTTGATTAAGCGGCGTCTTCTTCGACTTCTTCTGTAGAATTGACTAGATCTTCGATGGAGAGTTTTCCTTTGTTCGATACTACAGTGTTGATTTGAGAGGTTTGTTCAGAGATTTCCCGACCCCGTACAGTTATGCGTTTTCTCTCGCCAGACCGGAGAGAGTTTTTGTGTCCAGATTTATCTGTGATTAATATTTTTCGCGGGGCTGGACCTTTTATTTTTTTGCTGATCTGACGTCCGATAATGTCGGAACCCCCGGTTAGAAGTAAAGTAGATCCATCGAGGCCGATTAACTTTCCTTCAACCTCATCCCCGATTTCCTTTCCTATGAATCGATTGGCTTCTTTTCCCTCAACTGTGAACTGATAGGATTTACCAGTGTCGGGAACCCCAACGACTACTTGAAATTCTGCCATATCGGGACGAAGACATGCTTTGCACAAAAGGACATCGATGCGCTATGGGATATGATATCAGCTGTGTGTGTATTGAGAATTAGTGGCCTTGAATTTGGTAAATTTGTCAGTAGCGCGAAGATAAATAGGCCATGGATAAGAGTAGAATGGATGCAAGGCTTCCAAGAATGGAAACACCCCAGAGACCATTTATTCGTTCGTAGAATTTTTCGATGACAGATGCTTGTCTTTCATAGTCATCAACGTCGCTAGATAGATGGAGTATGTAATTCTCGAAATGAGCAACATAGGAGATTCCATTTGAATCGATTACATCACCTTCGCTTACAGCAAGAGTGATAGCCTTTGGAGATGGCCAAGAAACTATTATAGTTTGGTCAGATATATCGACTATGAGAGTGGATTTTGAATTGTATTCAATAGCATCCCCAATGTTTAATTCTAGGAGTGTTGCTGGGCCGTATTTATTGGTTAGATAATCTTCTTGAGAGATTAAAGAAGGTTCGGAGGATTCGTTTGTGTCTGTTTGAATGACTACGTAAGTTTCAGAATTAATATTAACCGTCTCGACATCGCCTATTTGCCGTACTTCAGTTAAAATGAATGTTGAAGTTATAGAGTCGACATTGGGAATAGGACCTACTAAAAATTCAGATTCGCCTATTTTGACCGTATCATCTTCTTCCCACGTTTCGGTTTTTATAATAGACTCATCTATCCACTCTAATTCTGCGAAATCACTAGTCACTGCAGCTACTGTGTAAACTTTGTTGTTTAAGAAGGCTTGATCGCCTAATACGTAGGAATATTCAGGGCTATCAATTGTTATTACGGGTGCTTCTACTGCACCTATAGTCGCGTAAGATCCGGCTGCAAGAAGGAGTAATAGCGCCGCATAAATAGCTGCAGTCCGTCGTTGCATGGCGAAGAAAAGAATGCATCTCGTAAAGCGGTTTCTTTTCGTTTCGAGATCTGTTATCTATCGTGGATGGGGCCTTGTCGATCTCGTAAATGTCCGGATGATCGGTGGTTATGTGCGGAGAGGATTTCAGAAATGATGCTTGTGGCAATTTGGTAAGGGGAACCACCACCAATATCAAGGCCGATGGGCGTGTAAATCTTATCGGCATATGGAGAAATGTTTGTTCCTTCGGTTTCAAATTCAGAGAGCATCTCTACGAACCGTTCTTGAGGGCCTAGTAGACCGATGTAATTAATGGGGGTAGAGATGAGTTGTTCAAGAGAGAGACGGTCATCGATGAAGTTGTGAGTCATAATCACGACATAGGTATTACTATCGAAATTAAGAATAGAAGAAATAGAGGTGGGAGAAGAGTAATAGAAGTGATTTGCATTGGGAAACTTTTTGGATATATCAGTTCCTTTTCGAAAGCTAATTATGCTAACCGAGAAACCATTTATTTTTGCTATATCTACAACAGGGGCAACATCGTTTCCACTTCCGACTATAACGAGTTTTGGAACTGGGAGAATGCTATCCAGGAATATTCTAGCTTGGCCACTAGAAGTTTCGACATTGATCGAAGTTGATTTACCTTTTTTGATCAAAGAGGATATGATTGGTTCTACTTCGTTCGAAAGCCAATCGGGGAAGTTTTCAGAGGGGTTAAACCCAGTATCTTCATCATAATATGCTTTAGTTCCAAGAGGGACATCTCCAGATAGTACGGTTACAACTCCAATGGGCTTTCCTTGGTTTAATGAATCTAAGATAGGTTGATAAGAAGAGTCGATTTTTTCGAGTAATATGTCGATGACGCCATTGCAGCCCACACCCAACCCCCACATATCATCTCTATCTTGCATTAGATCATAAGTTTGAATAAGAGGAGTACCTGTTGCTAAAACCTTAGATGCTATATCAAGTACTTCTCCTTCTAGGCATCCAGCGGTGATGTTCCCTATACCAACTCTATTTTCAGATACGACCATTTTTGCCCCGGGCCGTCTATATGCGCTTCCTTCTACACTTACGATATGGGCTATAACGGCTTGAGAGTTCGATTTTTGAACTCTTCGAATGGTTTCTAAAATTTCTGATTCGGGGGCGCCCCAATCTTGATCGTTCATTGTTGTTGCAAATGTTTTGTAGAGCCGTATCGCTTTCGGGGGGGGCGTATTATTTTGGCAAACTATCTATTGCTGCAATAGTAGCTCTTTTTGCATATACACCGATCAGATGTTCTCGGTATTCGGCTGAGGCTTGTAGATCTTCCATCACCATATGGTCCTCAATACCTTCTAGAGCATACTCTGCAGCATTAATGGCAGATTCGTGTGTTGCTGGTGAACCGATTAGTGCATCTTCAACCCCAGTGAGACGGGTGGCATGATCTACGGCTCCGATTACTGCTACTCTTGCAGCATCAATGGATCCGTCTGTGGAGTGCAAAACTACCGCAGTCCCAATCATGGCGTATCCAGAAGAGGGGCTTGGTTTTTTAAGGTAAGAACCAGCACCGTTTCCTATGTTTTGAACTTCTATTTTGGTTAATATTTCATTTTCTTCGAGTGATGTTTCATATAAACCGGTGAAAAAATCGTCTTCTTTGATCGTTCGTTTGCCATCAGGCCCACTGACATGTAAAGTTGCTTGAGATGCCAATATTGCAGCAGGAGGATCGCTAGCGGGGTCATTGTGTGCTAGATTTCCGCCGAGAGTGCCCCTATTCCTAACTTGGACATCTCCAATCAAACTGACTGCTTCTGTGAGTACGGGACAGTTAGCTTTAACTATGTTATTTCGAGAGATATTAGCATAGCGCTCCATGGCGCCAATACAAGTCGTCGTTTCAGTTTGTTCGATGCCGTGTAGTTCTTCGATATTATTTAGATCTATCAGAATATCAGGGGATGCCAGGCCCGTCTTCATCATGGGTATTAGACTATGCCCACCGGCGAGGAATTCAATCACCTCTTCGCCGTTTTCGGAAAGTAAGTCGAATAATTCGGACAGAGTGGTTGCTTGGTGATAATCGAAACGTGAAGGATACATTTATGCAGCCCCCCCAGGACTAAGTTCTGCGAGTTTCTTGGCAGTGGATTCGACCGCATTAACTATGTTGTGATAGCCAGTGCACCGGCAGAGGTTTCCTTCCAACCCTTCACGTATTTCTTCACGTGAGGGGTCGGGGTTGTGTTTGAGGAAATCTAGTGCAGTCATCATCATTCCAGGGGTGCAATATCCACATTGAAGTCCATGTTCTTCTTGGAAGCTTGCTTGAATGGGGTGCAACTCTCCATGTTGAGCTAGGCCTTCGACGGTGGTGATGTCTGAATTGTTGGCTTGTACGGCTAGAATTGTACAAGATTTCACTGCAGATCCATCTATATGGACGGTACAGGCACCGCAAAGGCTAGATTCACATCCCACATTTGGGCCGGTGTAGCCCAACTCATCTCGGAGTGCATGGATCAGAAGTCTCCTCGATTCAATAATCAGCTTATGTTCAGTATTATTGACGATTAGGGTTATATTGTGTTCACTCATAATTTTTTCTCCATACATATATTCAGAAAACATACCGTCAAGAGTTTTTTGGTAGGGCTTCAAGGAATATTTGAAGAATATGTCCAATCAAAAAATGGTGACACGGTCTCAAGCTAGTTTAAAAATAGTGGCTGTGCGTGACCAGTTACTCTCAGATAAACCTACAGAATCGATTGCAGTGGATGCAATTGGCGGTCGTGTTTTAGCAGAGTCAATCATATCAGAAGTGGACCTTCCCTCACAAAATCATGCGACTATGGATGGGTATGCGGTTAATTCAAGTGATAAATATCCACTTGAACTTGTTGATGTGGTTTTCCCAGAGGATTCTCCTAGATCTATTTCTTCAGGGCAGGCAGTTAGAATATCCACAGGTGCGGTGCTTCCGGAGGGGACAGACGCAGTATTAAAACTAGAAGATGCGAGTGTGGATGGGAACGAACTAGTCGGAGAGAGAATTTCTAGTGGAACTTATGTATATGCGAAGGGAAGTAATGTAGCTGTTGGCGAAAAACTATTTGAAAAGGGTACGATTTTGGCGTCTAAAGATGCGATTTTATTACTAGACATAGGGTACAAAAATGTCAAAGTTCGTTCTCCGTTTTCGGTTGGCATTCTAGCTACTGGAACAGAAATTTATGAAGGAAAGCATGAAGATTTAGATTCGGCCATGCTTTGTGGCCTAGTAGCTTCGTGGGGGGGAAATCCAACATATGAGGGTAGTGTTCCAGACCAATACGGAATTGTTGAAAATCGGATCGAAGAGCTTTCGAAAAAATATGATGTAGTAATAACCACAGGTGGAACAAGTGTGGGGAAAAGGGATTATGTGGTAAAGGCTATTTCAAATCTTGGAGAAATTCATTTTCAAGGGGTGTTGGTTCGTCCAGGGAAACCAATTACAATGGCAAGTGTTGGTAGTTCAGTTGTTTTTGCAGTACCAGGGAAACCAATAGGAGCTTATACAGTTTCAATACTGTTTCTTCGTCCATTTTTTGTAGGATTGGAAAGGTTTCCTACAATTGATGCGGAGCTTTCTCGTAGCTTAAAGGTAAGTAGAGAAGGGTTCGAATACATCGTACCAGTCGTGTTTGAAAGGGAAGGTGAAGGGGTAATACCACTAGGGCATGTAGATTCACCACTACAGATATTTGATGAGGTTTTTAATTCTAGTGTGTTGTCATCTAGTACTCGGGCGGTTCAAGCTGATGGGTTTTTCATAATGGTGAACGATGTTGAAAAAGGAAGTATTGTCAAAGTCGTCCCATATACAGCAATAAAATGACCATATCAGAACAAATAAATCACAGTGTTTTGGGAATATTATTAGCAGGAGGAGATAGCTCTAGATTTGGGAAACGAAACAAACTTTTTGTTGAAATAGAGGGCCGATCTATAATCGAAATTGCCACTCAAAATTTAATTGAGTCGGAAGTAGAATCTGTAAAAGTAGTTACGGGGTATCAAGCAGATTTAGTAGAAAAAGAACTATCTCATTTGGATATAGAATTTTTATATAATGAAGATTGGAGAGTGGGCCAATCGACTTCGGTGCGGAGGGGATTGAGAGCCGTTTTAAAAGAAGAGGCCGTATTATTTGCTCTTGGAGATATGCCATTTGTGAAAAGTAGTAGTATTAATAAACTCATTTTTGCCCAAGGGGATGAAGAAATTGGAAAAATATTTGTTGCAGGATGTGGAGGAAAAAAAGGAAATCCAGTTTTGTTTAGATCTTCTGTATTGGATGCCCTTGAAGAAGTGCTAAGAGGAGATGAAGGAGGGAATTCTTTTATTCAAAATGTTGGAATGAACCTAGTTGAGACGGGTGATGAAGGAGTTCTATGTGATATTGACACAAGTGAAGATTTAGAGAATGGTTTTCCGTTTGAAGAATAGGAAATTACAAGTTAGAGAGATAAGCATAGGGCCGGATTTGAACCGGCGTATATCCGCTCTGCAGGCGGACGCGTAACCACTCTGCCACCTATGCGCAGGGTCATGTTTTCGCCTTGAATAGTTAACCGTTGTGATCAGGTATATAGAAAACAGGCGCCGCTGTCGCTAGAAGTATGAAAATATGAATGGAAAGGCAGCGAACGACCAATTATATGCGTCGACAGGGCACTTAACCTTCCGCCGGGACGAACCCAGCACGTACTAATCTTGACACCCCTCAGCACATAACCGAATCACCCTTTCGGGCCGGATTTCCCAGAGGCTCGCGCACTCCAGTACTCAAGGGAACGTAGGCGGGCTTATCTTCCGTGTTCGGGATGGGTACGGGAGTTTCCCCGCCACTATGGCCGCCTTAATGCCGACTTGCGGAATTGAACCGCTTGAAAGAATGCAAGTAAATAGCATTCTCAAACTCATCGAGTTAGCTTGGCCAGTGTCGGTTTTGTATTATATATAACGCACAACCCAATTAGCGACTGGACCTATACGATAATTCTGGATAGATCATAAATGTTGGCTTCGTCCGATTAGTATTCGCGGGCTAAACACCTCGTTGCCTTGGTGCGTACACCCCAAATCTATCAATCCTGTCTTTTACAGGTGGACTCAAATGGTGTCTCTTTTCCAGGTGAGTTTCGAGCTTAGATGCGTTCAGCTCTTACCCCTTGGTGCGTAGCTGCCCGGCACTTGCTCTTTCGAACAACCGGTACACCAGTGGCACCCATCCACAGTTCCTCTCGTACTATGTGGACGTTCCCGTCAGACACCTCACACCCCCAATAGATAGCAGCCGACCTGTCTCACGACGGTCTAAACCCAGCTCACGACCTCCTTTAATTGGCGAACAACCACACCCTTGCCCGCTTCTGCACGGGCAGGTTGGAGGGAACCGACATCGAAGTAGCAAGCCACCGGGTCGATATGTGCTCTTGCCGGTGACGACTCAGTTATCCCTAAGGTAGCTTTTCTGTCATCTATGGCCCGCATCGATCGGGCACACAGGTTCGCTAGACCGCGCTTTCGCGTCAGCGTTCCTTGTTATGGAGAACACTGTCAGGCCACCTTTTGCTCTTGCGCTCTTCTCCGCATTTCTGACACGGATGAGGTGACCTTAGGGCGCTCTCGATATCTTTTCGAGAGCGTACCGCCCCAGTCAAACTGCCCAGCTACCGGTGTCCTCTAAAAGAGTGAGGGACACGCTCAACGGCGGGTAGTATTTCACTGTTGTCTCGGCGACGCGCTAGCGCGCGCACCTGTGTAATGACTCCTACCTATTCTACACATCGTCGATCATGCCCCAGCGGCAGCCTGCAGTAAAGCTCTATAGGGTCTTCGCTTCCCCTTGGGGGTCTCCAGACTACGCACTGGAAAGTACGGTTCACCGGGCCCAACGTTGGGACAGTGGAGCTCTCGTTGATCCATTCATGCAAGCCGCTAATTAAGCGGCAAGGTACTACGCTACCTTAAGAGGGTCATAGTTACCCCCGCCGTTGACAGGTCCTTCGTTCCGTTGAACCGGAGTTTCAGATACCTGCACTGGGCAGGATTCAGTGACCGTACGAGTCCTTTCGGATTTGCGGTCACCTGTGTTGTTACTAGACAGTCGGAGCTCCCTAGTCACTGCGACCTGCTCCTTTTCGGAGCAGGCATCCCTTATTGCGAACGTACGGGACTAATTTGCCGAATTCCCTAACGTCGGTTATTCCCGACAGGCCTTGGCTTTCTCTGCCTGGGCACCTGTTTCGGTTCTGAGTACGGACATTATACTTGCCTTTTCACGGGCTCTAGGTTGAAGTGAGTTTCCCTATCCCGACATTCACCCGCTTCGTGCCATTACGGCTTCCACGGATTTCGACGGTTCGACCGGGCGATGGCCCGGCTCACTCTGCCCCAAAGCGTCAGCTTTTAATGTATAATGGCATTGGAATATTAACCAATTTCCCAATTTGTCTTACTCGAGTTACGATAAGACTTAGGACCGGCTAACCCTCAGCTGATAAACATTGCTGAGGAACCCTTACCCTTTCGGCCATCAAGATTCTCACCCGACTAACGCTGCTACTACGGCCAGGATTTTCATTTCCGAACGGTCCACACGAGCTCTCGCCCGTGCTTCCACCCGAACGGAACGCCGACCTACACGATCACCTGTTAAGGTGCGGCTGGGTCTCGGGGGTGGGCTTTAGCCCCGATCATTTTCAGCGCCTCAAATCTCGACCGGTAAGCTGTTACGCTTTTCTTAGAGGATTGCTGCTTCTAAGCTTACCTCCCGGCTGTCTTGGACCCGAAACTACTTTTTAGTTGCACTTAGCCCACACTTTGGGACCTTAACCCAGCTCTGGGTTCTCACCCTCACGGTATACAAGCTTACCCCGTACACCGGACTCCCCACGTCTACGGCGTCTGTAGGTTCGGAGTTTGACAAGGAGGTCGACACCTTTCGATGTTGATTCTCCCAATCAGTCGCTCTACCCCACAGACTACCTCAATGGAGGTCATGCTACGACATGTTTCGGTCGGAACCAGCTGTCTCCGGGCTCGATGGGCCTTTCACCCCTACACGTGGGTCACGGGAATGCATTGTAAGGCAATACCCCTAACAGGCCTCCACGCAGCTTTCGCCACGTTTCACCTTGCCCACGCGTAGATCGCCCGGTTCCGGGTCGTATCCATTCGACTCCCCGCCCTTGTAGACGGCGTCCCTCGCTCGAAAGCTGCGGACATGTTGGTTTCCCTATGCCTTCCCCGATAATCAGGTTAAGCTCGCCAAATAGATACACTCCCTGGCTCATTTTTCAAAACGCACGACAGGACACCGGCTCCTTTATGACTCCTACTACAAGGTCGCCCTTGATTCGTTCGTCGTAAGGCCTTTTGCGCCCCACCGCTCTATCGCCACTTGATTTCAGGTCCTATTTCACCCCCCTTCTGAGGGTTCTTTTCAGTATTCGCTCACGCTACTTATTCGCTATCGGTCTCGAGACGTATTTAGTCTTGGCAGATCGATGCCTGCCGTATTCACGAGGGATTTCCAACCCCCGCTATTCAGGTTCTGACACACACTATAATAATCAAAGTTACGGGGCTTTCACCCTGTGTCACGCTCCGTTCCAGGAGACTTCACGTTGAAGTTCTAGTGTTGATAGTCAGTCCATACACCACATTGCCCGAAGGCTTCGGTTTAGACTGTGTCGGTTTCACTCGCCGTTACTAACGACATCCCTGTTGGTTTCTTTTCCTGTCGGTACTAAGATGTTTCAGTTCCCGACGTTCCCTATTGCGCGAAGCAATTGTGTAGAGATTCTCATTCGGACATCCCGGGTTCTTAGCCTCCATGCGGCTCCCCCGGGCTTATCGCAGCTTGGCACGTCCATTCATCGGCGCTCGAGCCGAACCATTCACCAAGTGGCATTGTAGCCACGTTATAGATACTATCTGTATTTATCATACAGATCCAGTTTTCGCCTGGGTGAGCCCAAGAATAGAACTTTATTATAAATTCAGTTCTTGGACTCTGACTCTCACCACGACCCTAAAAGGGGAAGCGGGTGAGAGTCATGTGCGTATAAATGACCTTCATAGAATCGTCCGTAGTGTGAAGTGGACGTACTCAGATCCTTCCTACTCTCGATTTCACGGAGTAGTGCATGTGTTTGCCGTGGTTGAAATTGAACATCATGTGAAATTCAACTTTCTTCGACATGGACCCACTGGGATTCGAACCCAGGGCTTCTGCCTTGCAAAGGCAGCACTCTACCGCTGAGTTATGGGCCCACCCTTCATTCTGAAAGAAGGGACGCATAAAATATAGACAGTTCCTGTAGTGCCCGATCAGCTCCCCTATATCTTGTGGGCCAGGCGTATAGCCTGGTCCCGTTCAATAGGAGGTGATCCAGCCGCAGATTCCCCTACGGCTACCTTGTTACGACTTAAGCCCCCTTACGAAGCCCAGATTCGACCGCCTAAGGGCGGCCTCATCCAAACCTCACTCGGGTGCTTTGACGGGCGGTGTGTGCAAGGAGCAGGGACGTATTCACCGCGCCCTATTGAGACGCGATTACTACCGAATCCAGCTTCATGAGGGCGAGTTTCAGCCCTCAATCCGAACTAAGACCGGGTTTAAGAGATTGGCTTCCCCTCTCGGGGTTGCATCCCATTGTCCCGGCCATTGTAGCCCGCGTGTAGCCCAGTACATTCGGGGCATACTGACCTACCGTTGCCCATTCCTTCCTCCGCCTTAACGACGGCAGTCTCTCTAATGTACCCAGCCATCACATGGATGCTGCTGGCAATTAGAGATGTGGGTCTCGCTCGTTGCCTGACTTAACAGGACGCCTCACGGTACGAGCTGACGGCGGCCATGCACCTCCTCTCAAGAACTCGAGTAAAGTCATTAACTTGACTGTCACTGCAATTGTCGGTACTGGTGAGATTTCCGGCGTTGAGTCCAATTAAACCGCAGGCTCCTCCGGTTGTAGTGCTCCCCCGCCAATTCCTTTAAGTTTCATCCTTGCGGACGTACTTCCCAGGCGGCTCGCTTCACGGCTTCCCTACGGCACAGCAAAAGCACGTAGCTTTCGCAACACCTAGCGAGCATCGTTTACGGCTAGGACTACCCGGGTATCTAATCCGGTTCGAGACCCTAGCTTTCGTCCCTGACCGTCGGGTCCGTTCTTCTGAGGTGCTTTCGCCATCGGCGGTCCGTCTAGGATTACAGGATTTCACTCCTACCCTAGACGTACCCCTCAGATCTCCCGGCCCCAAGTCGAACAGTTTCCCTCGAGAGCCCACTCGTTGAGCGAGTGGATTTGCCGAAAGACTTGTTCAACCGGCTACGGACGCTTTAGGCCCAATAATAGTGATCATCACTCGAGCTGCCGGTATTACCGCGGCGGCTGGCACCGGTCTTGCCCAGCCCTTATTCGTGTATCTTCTTACGATATACAAAAGCGAGGACGTTATGCCCTCGCACTCGGGGTCCCCTTATCGCGCTTTCGCGCATTGTAAAGTTTTCGCGCCTGCTGCGCCCCGTAGGGCCTGGAATCTTGTCTCAGATTCCATCTCCGGGCTCTGGCTCTCACCACCCGTACCGATTATCGGCACGGTGGGCCGTTACCCCACCGTCTACCTAATCGGCCGCAGTCACATCCTATGGCACCGGAGCATTTCGTACTCACTGCATTCCAGCGTAGGAGTACTATCTGTTATTACCCTCAGTTTTCCGAGGTTATCACAGTCCATAGGGTAGTTTATCTACGTGTTACTGAGCTATTCGCCACGGGTCTTAACCCGTGCAACTAGCATGGCTAAATCGGACCCCGATAGCAATGACCTCTGGCAGGATCAACCAGAATTCCCAGACAATTAGTCTGGGTTGACGAACACTGTGTTGTGTCCTCCATTTTTGAAAGTTGATATATTCAGAGGAACTGATCGGGATTCACCGAAACTGTCTAAGTGGGAGAAAAAATATCTCCCAAGTTTCGTATTATGCGTTAACATCAGATCTTGTCTGTACGGAATACCGCAGGGGCAAGATCTTCACCTCGTTTTGCTTCTTATGACGAAGCTCGGACCTATTATCTCAATTGGGTGATATTAAACCCACCGGATCTCCCTCATGCGTTATGTGTGAGAATGACTAACAGTGTTAGAAGATTGAAAGATGGGACTACTTATGAAAATAAAACGTAAAAAAAGATCTTTAATGAAGATCTTAGTCGATGCGTTCGATGCCTTTTTTAGAAACGTTTGCTTCTTTTAATCTGCTAGGCATCCAGCTAGGAGAATCGGGTGGGGCAGTGGTCATCCATGCCCATGCATCGTAAATATGCACTTTGTTTGTTCCCCGTTCTCTCATCCTTATTTCTACGCGTCTAGCGCCTGCTTCGTTGTCACCAACATCGTCGAGTCTTCGGGCAGCTTTAAGGGCTGCTTGTCTTGGTGTGTTGCCGCTAAATACACTTGATTCGTTTCCTGCTCGGTCTTGAAGAGCGAAATTTCGCTTTCCATCTTCACGTACCATGGTTTGATTCCACCATGAGGACGGTGAAGAGGGCAGGTTATAAATATATCGGAAAATATGGCCTCAGATCGACCACATCTTTATATAGTAGACATTATAAGGAGGTGTTTTTTGATTTTTTTGACACAAATGTCAAAATATTACACTAAAATGGGGTTTTGAGGGGTTAATTGGGAGGGTTAAATGAAAGAGTTGAGTGACAACTCAAATGCTGAAACGGGGAGTTCGATGCCATGTAGACTGAGGACCTCGGGGTGTATTTCTCCAAGAATTCCTTTAGGTTCTCCATCGATGACGATAGAGGCGGTTCTGCCCTCGATGAAAGTGGGGTGAGAGATGGGAAGAGTTTCGAGTCTTTTATTGAATCTTTGGCAAAGGACTTGTAATTTTGATTTGGATTCTTCGTAAGAGGCTTGAGAATGTGTGATAGTAGCGGCTATGGCGTGATTTTCTCCCACCCCCGTGTCCTTCGTAGGGTCTAACTTTGCTGTGAACCCGATCTCAATTAGATTTTGGGGATACGCCCGATGAGTATTGTTTTCTAGTACCATTAAAAGTGAAGGGAGTACCCATGTCCGGATGATTGTGTACTCTGCAGAATAGGGTTCAAGTATCTCAACTGGATCGTGATATCCATATGCCTCTATGCCGCCTTTCAATTTCATTTTAGAGAAATTCTCAGTTTTGTTTGTTAAATTGAAATTAAGTAAATCTTCAAATCCGCTTCCAATTAGGACCTGTCGTATAGCTCGTTCTAGACTTGAATTTGCAGTTCTTCCCCCTATAGTTGCTACCGCAGGGTAACGTGGTTTGAGTTTATGAAAACCATAAGTCCTACCGATATCATCAATTATATCAAGAGGGTGAAGAACATCAACTCGATATGGGGGTATGGCGACTCTATATTGAGATTCTTGAGGGGAGATCTCGCCTCGATAGGGGGGTACGATGGCTTTGCCATCTAATCCAGAACGTTCGAGTAGGTCAATTACATCGTTGGGAGAAAAGCGAGTGCCGAGGACTTGTTCTATCCTAGCATGATCAATGTTTTTAGTATCAATAGAGAAATCTGGTTTTCGGACTGTGCCATCGGGCGTTTGAATATTGATCTCCTCGAGGGTTGCCCCGTGGGCTTCTAAAGCATAACAAATAATGTTAAGCATTCGGTCGATGGTCCATTGGTCGGTCCCAGTCATTTCAATAAGTAAATCTCTAGAATCAATGGTTACTTCGGTACGAGCACTGTTGATTATGGGGGGCAATGAGAATAATCCAAGGTCATCAAAAAAGGCGGGGAATTGTTGATCGCCATCTACAAGTTTTGTGTACTTTTTGCCAGTTGGATGAGATTCAAGTACCTGCTCGGGGGTTAATTCTTCTTTGAGTCCTAGAGGGACAAAAGATGGTTCTGAAGGAACAGTTCCCCTATACGAGATAGAAGACATCCCATCTGAGGTTTCAGTGGTTTTGATCATAGAAAGATCGTGTATACCAATAGATCCTTTTGCCCTACCCCTACCGATTGTGTCGTGAAGTTTCTCTTGTAATTGGATAAGAGATTTCAAAATAGAATCATCTAGTTTGATCCCACGGGCAATGGCACCAGTGACATAGGGGCGTTTGTGGAGAATGGGATGGCGTAGGAAAATGGTCCAAGTGGGAGGATTGAGCGGGGGGATGAAAACTCCTCGATCTTGACCATAGTAATATCTCAAAGATCGTGCAATTCCTTCGGTTGAGAGCCGATCTAGTCTATCGGGTGCGAACTCTAATTGGAAATTTCCATCTTCGTCTTCCCCATCGAATTCAAGGCCCAAATTAAATAGATCTTCTTTTAATTTTTCATCAGTGGTTTCCACGCCAGTCATTTTTCTTAAAAGATTTGGGTGAAGAATTACAACGGGCATTAGTAAGATACCTCCGTGGATCGTAACAATTGTAAATCACAGAGAGTTCCGTGAACGTCTCGTATGTCTTCGAAGCCATACATTAGCATTAGGAGTCGTTCGAGGGCCAATCCCCATGCCATGACGTCACAGGTAACTCCGAGGGGGCGTAAAACCTCGTCTCGGAAAATACCGGAGTTCCCTATTTCGATCAGTTTTCCTGTTCGGGGGTGTTCTCCAAAAAGTTCGAAGCTTGGTTCGGTGTAGGGATTGTAATGGGGTTTAAACTTGAGATTGGTTATTCCAAATTGGCGGTAAAATTCTGTGAAAGTGCCCATAAGATCTCTAACCGATAAATTTTCCGCCATGACCCAGCCTTCAATCTGGAAAAATTCAAGTAAATGGGTAGGGTCTAACGTGTCGTTTCTGTAGACTTTTTCCACGGAGAAAAATCTTTGAGGGGGTTCGAGATGGCCTATTGCTTGTCCTGAAAGATATCGCATGGATAGAGAAGTTGTATGACCACGGAGATCGACTCCAAGTGCAACATCTTCCGACCAAGGGGAATGGTAACCATCCCCATCAGTTCCAACGCCATTGAGATGGGCACTTTGTACTTTTTTGACTAGATCAGGAGGTAAATTTTGTGCAGGAGGCACAGAAAGTGCAAATTGATCCCAATGAGTTCTTGCGGGGTGGTCTTGCGGCATGAACAAACAATCATTGATCCAAAATTCTGAGTCGGCATGGGGACCTTCCATTTCTTGGAATCCCATACTGACTAGTGTGTCTTTGACTTTCTCGGCGGTTTCACGAAGGATGTGTACTCGTCCTCCTATGTGAGGTGCTGCTTCGGCCTCGACGTTATATGTTGTATATTCTAGATGTTCCCAATTACCTTGGGACAGCATCTGAGGCGTAAGGCTAGTTATGCTTTTAGATATTTGCACGCCTTTCTTGCGCTCTGAGGCTCCTTTTTTAGTTAAAATTACAGATCGTTTCGTGAGTTGGTTGATATTTATCAACCCCCTCGACTCAAGTCTTGCTATTACTGATTGGTCAATTTCTGTGCCCTGGTTAATGGATGTAAGAGCAACTTGTTCGGGGTCTGATTGAATGTCAAATTCACGAGAAGATACTATTTTTCCTTGATTGATTGTGCCATAATCTTTTCGGGCATAATTTGATAGTGCCACACTGACTTCGTTTTTATCGAGAGAAGATTTATCAATGGCTTGAGGCAGATCAAATTTGGTTCCAAGTTCACCTAGTAGTCGTACGGCCTCGTAAAGTCGTAGTTCGGGTAAAGAGTGTTGTAAGTAATGAGACCCTTCGTCCGTGAGTGAGAATTCAGAAATGGGATGAGTGGTTATTGAGATTAATCCTTGTTCTTCTAATGCGAATGAAGCACCCGATATGTATTCGGATTTGAGATTGGTTTCTTCGGATATTTGATCGAATGTTTTCTCTTCAGTGAGGCTTATTGTTTCGAAAACTATTTTTTGGTTTTGCGGGAGTTTGATAGTCATTTAAGAGTTTTCCTCGGGATTAGAGATGTTAAAATTTAATTTTTCCAATAGTGGTTCAACTTCTTTTATTTTTTGTTGATAATCCTTTAAGAATTCTCGCATTAGATTTGCTGCTTCTTCTTTACAGTCTCCACAAAGTCGAGTTCCATTTGTGCATTCTTCGTAGACTCGTTGTGCGTAAGAATCGTCGTCTTGCGTCAAGAGATAGGCATATAGTTCGTAGACAGGGCACTTGTCGGCTTCACCTCCCAATTCACGTTGAAGTTTCGCAGATTCCCTCCCGCCAGTTATAGATTGTTTTACCTTTTGATATCCACTTTCGGGATCTTCAAACAAACTGATATAGCTATCAGGAATAGAAGAAGACATTTTGCCCCCGGTAAGACCGCTCATGAATCGATGATACAAAGATAGAGGTGGGTAGAACCCATATCCACCGTGTTCGATCTCAAACTCCCTCACTATGTTGTCGATCTCGTCGTGAGAGGCGTCGAAGACATCTAGGTGTTGTTTGTATGTTTGTTTGTTCTCAGATATTCTAGATTCTAACTTTTTGAAGAGGTCGGAAGTGGCACGGTGGTTAATTACTCTGACTCGGGGATAAAATTCCTCTTTGGAGGCCTCTTTAAGTTTATTGGTTATGGTGGTGAGAACTTCACTTGGCTTATTTTCGTTTTCAATCCAATCTGCTACGTCATTGCAATGGAGTGGGGTTTTTGTAGGAGATAACTTATCAAATGCTGTTTCAAGATATTCGAGTTCCATTGGGTCTGCCTCGAAACTTGCGTATGCTTCTGTGACGGAAAATAAACGCAAGCGAGACGCTAGATCTCTGGTTAATCTTAGGTGAGGATCTTGATCAGGACCCACGGGTATGACAGTGGGTTGTGGGTGATCGAGTTGGGGATAAAGGATATCAGCGGCTTGTGTCAATACACTTTGGATGTGGGACAGTTCTGTGTTACCAGAAAAACCATAGATGGATTGCATCTCAGAAAAATTAGTTTCGATTCCAAGTTCAAACGCCAAGTCCCTGACCTGTCTATTTTCAGATTGTCGATAAATCTCTCCAGTTTCTAAATTGAAATCAGATGCCAAGAGAGCTAAAACATAATTCCTAGCGTGGCCATCTATTTCACTCCAGCTCAATTTTCTAGCTGCGTGTGCTTCGAGATCGGCTATTAATCCATAGGCTTTTGCTCCTTGCTTTTGGTGCCAAACGATTTCATCGAAAACCATTTTGTGACCAATATGAGGATCGCCAGTTGGCATGAAACCTGAAAGAACTGAAAACGGACTTTTGGAATTTATTGCTTTGATGATGGATTGATATCCGCGGTGGCCAAATATTATTCCGCGGCGCATTAGATAATGGGGGTGGGAAATATTAGGAAGAAAATGCTCGAATTTTGAGATTCCAAACTGGGTGAATAGATCGTTGTAATCTTCGATGGTTGATGATCCCCAAGGGTCAATAGAAATGTGCTTGTTGTCCTTACTAGATTTGTTATTCATGGTGTCACCCTTTCCACCAAGACCCATCGGATATTACTACTCCCATCTACAATTGCAAAAAGTGTTCGTTTTCTAACACCTACTGCAAGGCGAACATTTAGGGATAGTTCTTTAGTTGAAAAAATATGTCCACTTTTGATAACTTTGACTAGATACTCAGAATGAAGCATGGCTTCATCAGTATTGAAATCTTGGTAAACTCGAAAATCGAATCCAAATTTAAATCCTGTTTTGGGTATCAACCCGCGCTCGCGTAAAGCCGTGTAGACAGATAGTCTGTGGTCGAATAGATCGCCTTCTATGTTTCGTCCTTGGCCCAATACATCTCCATCTATAGATAACGATCCACAATTGCACAAATAAACAGCTTCGACTAGAGAGAGTTGTATATGAGGAGTGTTGGGTATGTGTTGTCCAAAAAGTCCGTCTTTGTGAAAAATGGGGTCGGGATTTTGGAGTAATACTTTATCGGTTAGTAG